>NZ_JBCPXV010000062.1:0-15106 GCF_039581225.1 Ornithinibacillus proteolyticus
GCGTTCGTCCTGAGCCAAGATCAAACTCTCCAAAAAAGTTTGTCTATGATTGACACCAATCAATCATAGGTAATTCTTAGCAAAGAAGCTGCTAGCTTCTGTAATTCTTTAATAGAAAAAACAGGGTGTGTTTCTTCTTAATTTACTGGTTGTTTTGTTCAGTTTTCAAGGAGCAAAATCTTTATGTCATCTCTTAGTGACAGCTTTTATATCATATCACGCTATCAAGATTATGTCAACTAGTTTTTTTAAAAAACCTTAATGACTTCATCTAAGCGGTAAGTAATACTATATCACCAGTATCAGATTATGTCAACTAGTTTTTTAATATTTCTTCCATGTTTATATCATTAAAAGACATGACATTATTTCTAAACAGTAAATTACATATTACACCCCTTTGGAATACTAGTCAATATTAAATCGAAGAATTACATTACCATATTTTTGTAATATGGAATAACCAAATTTATTATATTCAACTACGCCCCATTAAGTTCCATCGTATAGCATTTGACTATTTTACAAACGCTATCCTTACCTACCAAATAAAATGATGAAGGAGTGACCCATGAAAAAGTTAGCCTACCCACTATTAGTATTCATAATTTTGTTCATCTTGGGAGCTTATTCCATAAATGCAGCAGAATATGATACTAAATCAGAACTCCACGTGATTACGACTTATGAAGAAGATGTGACAGGTAATGGTTTAAAGGAAGTAATCGAATTAAAGGGGATTTTATTTTCACCTGATTCGAATTATTACCGAGATATTGTAGCAGTTATTACATCAAGCGAGAATCATGTTTGGGAAATCCCGTACATGGGAGGGTATAATCCAACACTTAAGTTTATTGATTTAAACCATGACAAGGTAAATGATATCTATTTTCAAAGTTCCACCGGAGGAAGTGGTGGATTGTACCAGTACCATCTGCATACCTTAATTCATAACAAACTAACAGAATTACCACTACCAGAACAACCTTTTGTAAAAGGAGGATTCCTCGATAGCTTTAAAGTAGAGATAACCATTTCACCTAACACGAAACCAACTATTGTAAATGTACAGGATAGAAAAGAAGAGTATATACGCCTAGGCATCTATAGTGAAGAAGGAAAAGTTATAAAGAAAACTTCTGCAATGGTTGATCCAATAGCTTTTTTCGAGCCTAAATTTATTAGTAAAAGCAAAGGCTATGGATTAAAGAGTTATCAACAAGTAAGTGGTGCAAATCATGCTGACCAGTTAGGAACTGTCGAGTCATTGTGGTACTACGATAGAGATAAATGGATTTTACTTCAAACAAAATGGATGCCAAGTAATTAATAGATACAATAAAGGCTCCTAAGAGAATATCCTGTTAGGAGCCTTTCACATTAATTTGCTACTATATTAACTAATTTCCCTGGTACTACAACCACTTTTCTAATTGTCTTTCCAGCAATCCATTCTTGAATCCCTTCATCTTCTAACGCCAATTTCTCTAGTTCATCTTTAGAGATATCTTTAGCCACTTGAAGTTTAGAACGAACTTTACCCATGACTTGAACAACAATTTCCACTTCATCTTCAACCAATTTAGATTCATCATAAGTCGGCCAAGCTTCATAACTAATTGTTCCTTCATGACCTAGGCGACTCCAAAGCTCTTCGGCAAGGTGAGGTGCTACTGGAGATAGTAGTTTGACAAATCCTTCTACATATTCTTTAGGAAGCTTCTCAGATTTATATCCCTCATTAATAAATACCATCATTTGAGAAATACCAGTATTGAAATGTAGATTCTCAAAATCTTCGGTAACCTTTTTCACTGTTTCATGGTATACCTTTTCTAGTTCTGAACCAGCACCGTCAACGATTTTACTAGAAAGACCGCCATTATCATCAATAAATAGACGCCATACACGATCTAGGAAACGACGCGCTCCATCAAGTCCATTTGTAGACCATGCGACTGAGGCTTCTAGCGGTCCCATGAACATTTCATAAAGGCGAAGGGTATCTGCGCCATGAGATGAAATAATATCATCTGGATTTACTACATTCCCTTTTGATTTACTCATTTTCTCATTACCTTCACCAAGAATCATCCCTTGGTTGAAGAGCTTCATAAATGGTTCTTTAGTTGGAACGACACCGATATCGTATAGGAATTTATGCCAAAAACGTGCATATAGTAAGTGAAGTACCGCATGCTCTGCCCCACCGATATAAATATCCACTGGCAGCCATTTTTTCAATAGTTCAGGATCTGCTAGTTTTTCACTATTATTCGGATCAATGTAGCGTAGGAAATACCAGCAGCTCCCAGCCCATTGTGGCATTGTATTTGTCTCACGACGACCTTTTTTACCTGTCACAGGGTCTACCACATTCACCCAGTCACTATTAGCAAGTGGCGATTCCCCAGTTCCGGATGGTTTTATTTCCGTCATAACAGGAAGCTCTAGAGGCAATTCCTCTTCTGGAACGGTAGTCATTGTTCCATCTTCCCAATGAATAACTGGAATTGGTTCACCCCAATAACGTTGTCTAGAGAATAACCAATCACGAAGGCGGTATGTTACTTTCTTTTCCCCTACCCCCTTCTCTTCAAGCCATTCAATCATGTTAGAAATTGCTTCTTCTTTATTTAGATCATTTAGAAAATCTGAGTTTACGTGCTTTCCATCTCCTGTATAGGCTTCCTTCGAAATATCCCCACCTGCTACTACCTCTCTTATCGGTAACTTAAATTTAGTAGCAAATTCGTAATCTCGTTCATCATGTGCAGGAACAGCCATGATTGCACCAGTACCATAGGACATTAGCACATAATCTGCGATCCAAATTGGCATTTTCTCTTGATTCACAGGATTAATAGCATATGCACCGCTAAATACACCTGTTTTATCCTTAGCTAAATCTGTTCTTTCAAGGTCCGACTTCGTTTGAACGTTCGCCAAATATTGTTGAACTGCTTGTTCTTGATCAGGAGAAGTAATTTTCGATACTAACGGGTGTTCTGGTGCAAGAACAGCATAGGTTGCGCCAAACAACGTATCAGGTCTTGTAGTAAACACTGTAAATGTCTCGTCATGTCCTTCTATATGAAACGTAACTTCTGCACCTTCCGATCGACCAATCCAATTACGCTGCATGTCTTTAATGCTTTCTGGCCAATCCACCTCATCTAAATCTTCTAGAAGTCTATCGGCATATGCTGTAATTTTCAACATCCATTGTTTCATTGGCTTACGAATTACGGGGTGTCCACCACGTTCACTTTTCCCATCAATAACCTCTTCATTAGCAAGAACGGTCCCAAGAGCCGGACACCAATTCACTGCTACTTCATCGATATAAGCCAGACCTTTTTCATAAAGTTTTGTAAAGATCCATTGCGTCCACTTGTAATAATTTGGGTCTGTTGTACTAATTTCTCGATCCCAATCATAAGAGAAACCAAGTTCTTGAATCTGTCTTTTGAAGGTATTGATATTCTGTTGTGTAAATTCTGCTGGGCTATTACCGGTATCTAATGCATATTGTTCAGCAGGAAGCCCAAATGCATCCCACCCCATTGGATGAAGAACCTCATAGCCTTGCATACGCTTCATTCGAGAAATAATGTCTGTAGCAGTGTATCCTTCTGGGTGTCCAACATGAAGTCCAGCTCCAGATGGATATGGGAACATGTCTAATGCATAAAATTTCTTTTTGTCTGTTTTCGTGTTCGTCTTAAAGGTTTTGTTCTCTAGCCAATATTTCTGCCATTTCTTTTCAATTTCATGATGATGAAAACTCATTACTTTTCCTCCTTTTATTGTGGGCTTTCGTATATTCTTCAGTTACAATCTTAGAAAATGCAAATATAACATCATCTAATAAACCGAATAAATAAAAAAAGCCCCTCATCCCTATAAAGGGACGAGAAGCTGTATTTCCCGCGGTACCACCCAAATTAACGAATTCATTCGTTCACTCGTATCCTTAACGCGGATTAACGGCAGGAACTACTTCGGTTCACTCCTGCAGCATTAAAGGCGAGTTCGCAACTTCTCAGGGACAATTCACACCAACCATTGTCTCTCTTAGCCTGAGTACCATTACTACTACTCCTTCGCATCGCATTTCCATATTTACATAGAATTTTAATGAATACTATTAGCTTTGTCAAGATATTCCTTTTTTATTATAGTAATAGGTGAACTATTACAAACTAATTACATGGCATATAAGTTTTTAAAATTATTTTTACATGCTATTCTAAACACAGACTCAATTTATGCATAAGGGGACCCGAGGATGAAAAGCATTTTAAACTACTCACATCATTTATTAGAAGAAATCATTTCTCCTGGAGAGACCGTTATTGATGCAACATGTGGTAACGGAAATGATACATTATTTTTAAGTAAGCTAGTAGGAGACACCGGAGAAGTTATTGCCTTAGATATTCAAGAACAAGCTATTGATAATACCGATCGATTATTAATGGAGCACAACTGTGCCAACGTATCACTTGTATTAGACAGTCATGAGAATATTGGTGATTACTTATTTCATGACATTGAAATAGGTGGTGCTATCTTTAACTTAGGCTACTTACCGAAAAGTGATAAGTCTATCATTACAAAAGGGGAGTCCACCGTAAAAGCTATTGATACCATTTTAAAATACCTTAAGAAAAATGGTCGAATTATTTTAGTCGTATACTATGGACATGAAGGCGGGCAAGAAGAAAAAAACACGATTCTAAAGCATGTCATTTCCCTGGATCAAAAAAAATATAGTGTACTGCAATATGGATTTATTAATCAAAAGAATAATCCGCCATTTATCATAGCAATACAAAAAAAATAGTCAAGGAGGGGTTTTTAGTGATTCATCATTATCAAAACATCGCACCTAAGATTCATCCGACCGTTTTTATTGCAAAGGACGCAGTAGTAATTGGAGATGTAACAATTGAAGAAGAAACTAGTATTTGGTTTAAAACTGTTATCCGAGGAGACGTTGCTCCAACTAGAATAGGTAAACGAGTTAGTATTCAAGATTTATCTATGCTACATCAAAGTCCTAATAATCCTCTTATCATTGAAGATGATGTTACTGTAGGTCACCAAGTTACCCTTCATTCATCCATAATACGAAAAAATGCTTTAATCGGTATGGGATCGATTATCTTAGACGGGGCAGAAATTGGGGAACATGCTTTTGTTGGTGCGGGAAGTCTAGTTCCACCTGGCAAAAAAATTCCACCTCATACATTAGTTATGGGACGCCCTGCTAAAGTAGTTCGCGAACTAACGGACACGGATTATCAAGAGATGGAACGAGTTCGCAAATCCTATGTTGAAAAAGGACATTATTATAAGTATCATACTGATTTAGGGCTTGATTTTTCCTAATAGCAAAGGCTTAGAACACTGGGTTCTAAGCCTTTTACATACATTATTTAACTTGTGCTAATAACGCGTCTACTTTATCGGTTTTTTCCCAAGGAAATTCTACATCTGTTCTACCGAAATGACCATATGCTGCAGTTTGCTTATAGATAGGTCTTTGTAGATCTAGCATGCGGATAATTCCAGCCGGACGTAAATCAAATATATTGCGAACAGCATTAACTAATACCTCTTCGCTTACTACTCCGGTACCAAACGTATTAATGGAAATGGAAACCGGTTCTGCAACACCGATTGCATATGCAAGCTGAACTTCACATGAATCAGCTAATTTAGCAGCTACAATATTTTTCGCAACATAACGAGCGGCATAAGCAGCTGAACGGTCTACTTTTGTAGGATCCTTCCCACTAAAAGCACCCCCACCATGACGTGCATAGCCACCATACGTATCGACAATTATTTTTCTACCAGTTAAACCTGCATCCCCTTGTGGACCTCCAATAACGAATCTTCCAGTCGGGTTAATAAAGTATTTCGTTTCATCATCTAATAATTCTGCAGGTACTACTGGCTTAATGACGTGCTCGATCAAGTCTTTTTCAATCTGTTCTAATGTAACGCTTTGTGAATGCTGTGTAGAAATGACAATCGTATCAACTCTTACCGGTTGATCCTTTTCATCATATTCAACGGTTACTTGAGTTTTTCCATCTGGACGAAGATAAGCGAGCGTATTGTCTTTTCTAACATCACTTAGCCGTTTAGAAAGTTGATGCGCTAGAGAAATTGGTAACGGCATTAATTCTTTTGTTTCGTTACATGCAAAACCAAACATCAATCCTTGGTCCCCTGCTCCGATTGCATCAATTTCACTTTCTGTCATTTTTCCAAGACGTGCTTCTAACGCTTGGTTTACCCCGCTTGCGATATCTGGTGATTGCTCATCAATAGCAGTTAGAACTGCACAAGTATCAGCATCAAATCCATATTTCGCACGAGTGTAACCGATATCTTTAACGGTTTGTCTAACAACCTGTGGGATATCAACATAGGTTGATGTGGTAATCTCTCCAGCAACTAGTACTAATCCTGTTGTTACGGTCGTTTCACACGCAACCCTAGCTAGCGGGTCCTTTTTTAAAATTTCATCTAAAATTGCATCGGAAATTTGGTCACATATTTTATCTGGATGACCTTCTGTTACTGACTCAGAAGTAAATAATCGACGATTCTTAGCCATTTGGCTAAATCCTCCCTCTATTTCTTTGTTACGGAACTCAAATATCTATCAGATAGTATATCCTTAATCAATAAAAAAAGCCTTTCCTTCTTACATGAGGAAAGGGTTTACTAGCCTTTCGCTCTTATTGTTCAAGGAATTTTCCTTGCTTCAGGTTAGCACCTTTTCACAAATGTGATGGTTGCCGGGTTTCATCGGGTCTGTCCCTCCACCAACTCTGAATAAGAGAGTATCCGCTCTATTGTAGATTAACTGAAGCTATTGTCCTATGTCAACTGTATAATACACTGTCACGTAATTTTAATAAAATAATACAATAAAAACAATAAATAGTATGGACTATTAATTTAAATGTGTTATACTAATAATTAATTTCAGGAAATAAATGTATTGAATCTCATAAATAAAGGTAGGTAATTTTAATGAATACAGTAATGAAAACCTCATTATTGGAAGAACTTCTGTCCCAGCAAACTACAAAGAAAAACTTATCTGTTGCTAGATTAGTTGAAAAAGTCCTTTCACGAAATGAAGGGGTCTTATCAAATACAGGAGCTGTACTCGCTACTACTGGTAAATATACTGGCCGTTCCCCAGAGGATAAGTTCATTGTAAAGGATTCCATATCCGAAAGTAAAGTAGACTGGGGTACTGTAAATCAACCTATTGAAGAAAAAGTATTTGAATCCTTATATGCAAAAGTTATGGAGCACCTAAAGCAAAAAGATGAAGTATTTGTATTTGATGGATTTGCTGGAGCTGATCACAACTATCAATTACCAATTCAAGTAATCAACGAATTTGCTTGGCATAATTTATTTGCGAAACAATTATTCATTCGTCCAACAGAGGAGCAATTAGCAAATCATCAAGCAGAATTTACTGTAATTTCTGCTCCAACCTTTAAGGCTGATCCGAGTGTTGATGGTACTAACTCAGAAGCGTTTATCATGGTGTCGTTCAAGCACAAAGTTATCTTAATCGGTGGAACAGAGTATGCAGGTGAAATCAAAAAGTCCATCTTCTCTATCATGAACTTTTTATTACCAGAGCAAAACATTTTATCTATGCATTGCTCAGCAAACGTAGGTAATGAGGGGGATGTTGCTTTATTCTTCGGTTTATCTGGAACTGGAAAAACAACATTATCAGCTGATCCTTACCGGAAGCTAATCGGTGATGATGAACATGCCTGGAGTTCTAGTGGTGTATTTAATATAGAAGGTGGCTGTTATGCAAAGTGTATCAACCTATCGGAAGAAAAGGAACCACAAATATACAACGCCATTAAGTTTGGTTCTGTATTAGAGAATGTAGTGTTAGATGAAGAAACACGTATCCCTAATTTCGATAATACTTCCTTAACAGAAAATACTAGAGCTGCCTATCCATTAGAACATATAGATAATATAGTAAATCCAAGCATTGCAGGACATCCGAATACGATTGTATTCCTAACTGCTGATGCATCTGGTACGCTACCACCTATTAGTAAACTAACAAAAGAACAAGCAATGTATCATTTCTTAAGTGGATATACTAGTAAACTAGCTGGAACAGAACGTGGTGTAACAGAACCACAAGCAACATTTTCAGCTTGCTTTGGAGCACCTTTCCTTCCATTATCGCCTGCAACTTATGCAACGATGCTAGGTGAAAAAATTGATTTATATAATACAAATGTATTCCTAATTAATACTGGATGGACTGGTGGATCTTATGGTGTAGGAAATCGAATTAAGCTCTCATACACTCGTGCAATGGTTCATGCTGCATTAGAAGGAGAACTAAATAACGTCGAAACAATTAAAGATGAAATATTTGGCTTGGAAATCCCTGCTCATGTTGCTGGTGTTCCTGATGAATTACTTATTCCAAGAAATACATGGGAAGACAAACAAGCATATGACGAAACAGCAAGAAATCTAGCTAAGAAGTTCCATGATAATTTCAAAAAATTTACTCATGTTAGCCCAGAAATTGCTGCAGCAGGACCTAATTTTAAATAACACTATCTTGTCCTCATCCCAAGAGGGTTTATATACTAATTCTTATACAGGCAGAAAGGATGTTACCTTTCCTATTTGCCTAACGTAAAACCGACCTTACTTTTAGAGGTCGGTTTTTTCTACTTATGTTGGTGATTCCACCCACTCCCGGGCGAGAGGTTCTTCGATTCGCGAGCTGCTCACTCAGAACGCGCGGGGACTTCTTTTTCGCGCGACTCTTTCTCCATTTCGCGCGGGACTTCTTATTTTTCGCGCGATTTCTTCTTATTGTCGCGCGATATTTCTTCCGGGTCGCGCGATTTTTCCTCCGGGTCGCGCGATTTCTCCCCTTTCTCGCGCGAAGCTTACTTCTGTCGCGCGGGGACTTCTTTTTCGCGCGACTTTTTCTCCATTTCGCGCGGGACTTCTTATTTTTCGCGCGAGGTTCCTTCTGTCGCGCGATTTTCCTCTTCTGCCGCGCGATTTTCCTACCGGGTCGCGCGATTTCTCCTCTTTCTCGCGCGAAACTTTCTCTTGCCGCTCGCGAGCTCTCCCTAATCGCGCGAAGTCTACTCCGACGACCGTGCGCGAGAACCTCTCCTCTCGCGTCCCCCCTGCAAGACATATTAAAACTAGGCATTCACACATTTTTCATTTAAAGCATACTATGTGGTTGAAGTACTCCACTTGAGAACGACTATTCAAACTTTATTACAAATCGGGAAGATATACTTTCCTTTTTGCATAAAAAATTTTCGAAATGGAAAGGGTCGTAAAGAATGAGAAAAATGAAGATTATTGGGGTTATATTATGTTTTACACTTCTTTTCCTTTCTGCTTGTGTTTCTAGCGAAAATACTACTATTAAATTAGGAGAGGTTACCCGTTCACTGTTCTATGCACCTCAATATGTAGCAATTGAGAAAGGATTTTTTGAAGAGGAAGGATTAGATGTAGAGCTTCAAACACTTTGGGGTGGAGATAAAACGATGACAGGCTTATTATCAGATGGAATTGATGTTGCATTAGTCGGATCAGAAACATCTATCTATGTTTATGCGCAGGATTCCAATGATTTCGCAGTCAACTTTGCTCAGCTTACTCAAACAGATGGGACATTCTTAGTAGCAAAAGAAGCACATTCTGATTTTAAATGGGAAGATTTAAAGGGTTCTAATTTTCTTGGACAACGTAAAGGTGGAATGCCGCAGATGGTCGGCGAATTTGTACTAAAGCAGCATGGAATAGATCCACATAACGATTTAAGCTTACATCAAAATATTGATTTTGCGAATATTCCAGGTGCGTTCCTATCGGGAGACTATGAATATGTACAGCTATTTGAACCAACTGCCAGTGTAATGGAAAAAGAAGGAAATGGCCATGTCATCGCATCCTTTGGTGAAGAATCGGGTCATGTACCATACACTGTTTTTATGGCTAAGCAGAGTTATTTAGTTGATAACAAAGAAAACATTGAAAAATTCACTAGAGCGATATATAAAGCACAACAATGGGTACAGGAAACAGATTCTGCAGAAATTGCTGAGACCATTCAATCCTATTTTGAAGATGTAGATTTAGATATATTAACTTCCTCGATTGAGCGCTATAAGAGCCAAGGATCGTTCGCGACAGACCCAATCTTAGATGAGGAAGAATGGAATAACTTAACGAACATCATGGAAGAGGCAGGAGAATTACCAGATGGCGAAATTTCTTATGAAGAGCTAGTAAATACAGAAATTGCAGAGGACGTCATCAATCAATAAGGAGGGAAAACATGTCCTTTCTAACCTTAGAAAATGTCACCCACCACTATTTCACAAAGAATGACTATACCAAAGCACTAGAAGATATTTCTTTTTCAGTAAAAGAGGGAGAGTTTATCTCCTTACTAGGGCCAAGTGGCTGTGGTAAATCCACCATTCTTTCTATCGTTTCGGGGATATTGAAACATACGTCTGGTAAAGTACTTTTAAATAATAAAGCCATTGATGAATCTGAATTAGCTATTGGTTATATGTTACAGCAAGATTATTTATTTCCTTGGAAAACGATTTTAGATAACGTATTAATCGGTCCGACCATTCAGCGAAGGGCGAATGAATACGTAAAGGAAAAAGCAATCGAGCTTTTACACGAGGTTGGTTTAAATAATGTGGAAAATCAATACCCCTCATCCCTTTCTGGTGGAATGAGGCAGCGTGTTGCACTCGTCAGAACATTAATTACGGATCCAAAAATTCTACTATTAGATGAACCCTTTTCAGCTCTAGATTTCCAAACGAAGCTAAAATTAGAAGACCTTGTTTACAAACTATTACACGCCTACCATAAGACAGCCATATTAGTAACCCACGATATTGGGGAAGCGATAGCGATGAGTGATCGCATAATCGTTATGAGTGCAAATCCAGGTAAAATTGCTAAAACCTTTGAAGTACCAATTGAACTTCGAAATGAAATGCCATTTTTAGTTCGTAAACACCCTAAGTACCAATCTATATTCGATAAAGTTTGGGAGGAGTTAAACAAAAATGAAACGCAAACCGTTTAACCCTTCAACAGAAAGGGGATATTACCATGTCCCATCATGAAGACCAGCAATTATTTGAAACGCATAAGCAAAAACTCCTACGAGAGAAACGTATTGTATTCATTTGGCAAGCTCTTATTTTAATTGGTTTTTTTGGCCTTTGGGAGCTTGCTAGTAGAATGAGATGGATTGACCCGTTATTATTCAGCTCACCAACAAGAGTATTCAATCTATTAGTCGAAAAACTTTCAGATGGCTCGATGATTTCACATACGTATGTCACGTTATTTGAAACGTTACTAGGCTTTATGATTGGTACAGTACTCGGTATAATACTTGCATCATTGTTATGGTCATCTACCCGATTTTCAAAAATTATGGATCCTTATTTAGTAATTTTAAATGCCATGCCTAAAGTCGCCTTAGGGCCCATCATTATTGTCGCTTTAGGGCCAGGTTATGTATCGATTATTGCCATGGGAGCTATCATTTCCGTTATTATTACAACGATTGTTGTCTACACCGGATTTAGAGAAGTTGATCCAAACTATGAGAAAGTACTAAAAAGCTTCGGTGCAACCCGTTGGCAATGCTTTAAATCAGCTGTATTTCCAGCAAATCTTCCCGTCATGATTTCAACGTTAAAAGTAAATGTTGGGCTATCCTGGGTCGGGGTTATCGTAGGAGAGTTTCTTGTTTCCAAAGAGGGATTAGGCTATTTGATTGTATATGGCTTCCAAGTCTTTGACTTTACTTTAGTCATGGCAGCATTAATTCTAATTGCTATCTTTGCGGCAATCATGTATAAGGTCGTTGAAAGAATGGAACGTTGGTTGATTAAGCATACGACATAGTAGAAATTAACGTAACTCCTAATAAGGCTCAGATCTCTTTATTTATAGGAATGCCTACTTGAACTAAACATCTCCCATCCGATGGCTGGTGAGACTCCTCGCTAATTAAAGGAGGTCTCACCGAAGCTATCTCTAATAAGCGTACATATATTTTCTCGGTTAAAATGTCCGATTAACCAGGAGCTAATCTATTTACATAACCTTTCTACCGGATCTCGAGTTACCTAGACTATTATAGTTTACGTACAATAGTCTTGAACTATCTGTAATAACCTACTCGAATCTTCTGTCGGTACAAATTCTGCTAATCTCGCTCCCGCTATAATCGGGGCCCATTCTAATATATCGTTCTTGTTGATGCCGCTTTTTTCAGTATAAAGATTTAAATATTCCTCAGCAATTTCTGGGTAATGCTGTGAATACAGTAGATAGGTACGGTAGACATCCGCACGAACATCACCAACACTAGCATCCACCCAATCTATAATTGCAATATGATGACCTGTCTGGATAAGATTAAAAACATGTAAATCGCCGTGACACAATCTATTTTCATAAGACATTTGATTCATTTTTTCGATAAGACATGCTTTTTGCTTTTTATTTAACATCTCAGCAGCTTCAATTTGACGCGTTAATTTTAACGTCATTAGCTCTATGGAGTCTGTTTTAACCGAATGAATCTTCCGTTGTATATCAACTGCGATATTTAAATAATCTCTAGCATCATGCATATTAGCTAACATCAGCTCCCCTAATGTAGAGCCATGTACATACTCCATTATAATGGCTGGGCTCCCCTCGAATGAAGTAACTTCTATCACCTTAGGTACTGGTAAGCCACTAGAATAGGCGACTTCTTGCTTAGCCGCTTCATATTTCGCTTCACTTTCCGGTAAGTACGCATGAAAGACTTTAACTATTTGATTATTGCGTACATAAATCGTAGCGGTATTACCTTCTGCAATCTTGGTAAGCTGTTCGATTTTCCTCACTCCTCTAATATCTCTCTTTTATAGGAAACAATACGGTCGAGCTAATCATGTTGTGACTCAAACTCCGAGCTATGTCCAATTCAATAAGATCATGTTTTGAACAGCATAATAGTACGTCCTGATTTCGCATCGGATATTTTTCTGCCACCATTACTCCCGACTTCACTTAGTGATCTGCTGTCTCGCTTGTATGTACCCTTCCGTTAAACTAAAGTGATGTTGTTCATGAATTGCCAGTAAATGAACACTTTGAATAACGTTTGGATAATGTGCAACTGGATCTGGATAGCGAATGTGGCCTGCAACTGGTTCCTCTAATTCGGCTACTAAATTCTTAAATTTATTCGTCTCGTTTATAAGTAACTGTTGAATATCGAGAAGTGTGTATGTTTGATTAAGGTTTTTTGGTGGTGTTAATACATAAGGAGCTTTCATAGGACCTTTTTTCTTCTGAGTATATTCTACATAAATATTATGTATTGAAGTTTGGTAAGGGTGATGTTTACGTATTCTAGCAAGCGGTTTGGCAAGGGGGAGATAAATGGTGGAAAACCTTCTAACTAACCTCACCATTAGATATACATGATATAACGTTTCTCCAACCGACCATTTATCTGGTAACGGACGCTTCCATAATCCAAAGTTAGACTTGGAGACCGATTGATAAAAAATCACTCTTTGCTTTTCTACTAGATTAAAGTAGTTTTCTATATAAGTACTGTTCAAAAATCACACACACCTTTTCGGTTATTTTTATTATATACTACCAAAACAGGCACGGATAGTCATACTTTTCAAGCAAAAAACACCTCCTCTGCAGGAGGTGTCGTACGGCCATTAGAAATTAATTCCTAGAAATTCTCTTTAAACAATACGTTAAAACGTCATCCTTCATAATAAAACTGTATTTCTTATTTGTTTTCACTTTTTTAGGAATTTCTGATAGAAGGACAGGGCCTTCTGTTTCATAATACGTATCTTGCTCTACCAAGGTATCAACTTCAGCATAATAAACATTCTTAATCACATGCTCCGCTTTACCTGCAACATGATATTGTCCAATATACTGTAGTTGTTTAATAATTCCACCAGTCTCTTCCATTACCTCCCGATATGCCGCATCTTCAGCACTTTCTCCTTCTTCTACCTTTCCACCTGGAAATTCCAAACCTCGGTCCTTATGTTTCGTTAATAGCCATTTCCCCTTAAAACGACAAATGACCCATACATGCTTTGGTTCCTTCGAAAAGGGGTGGTCAAGAAAAGATAATCGTATCTCATTATGATAAAAATCTCGAAATGTTAACATATGTCAGCTACCTTTTACTCTTCATCATAGATGTGTTATTTTTGTGATCTTCCATTCTTGGTCTAGAAACGTAAACTCTAATTCAATACCGTATTCACCGTACAATTCGGATTGATTGTCTTGCGTAACCAAGAACGTATTCTTATCTAATTGTACCACATCGTATCCATTCTGTTTATCGAACCATGGTGATCTATGGCAGTCAATTTTTCATCTTCTTCTTGGTCAACACCCACTGAGATGGTCTATTTTTGGTTTCTTCATCAATCTTTTCTAACCACTTCCAAAATACGACTATATGACCGAATTCACCTTTTTTATCTTACCGCCTGCATCCTGATTTGTTTAAAATTAGCATATTCACCTGGCTCTAGTAGCGCCTCTATATGCCTTTCCTGTAAACCAATTTACAGCATCTGCATTTGTCCAAGGCTTTCGCAAGGAATAACATCCTTCTCTAATTTTTCAATGATTCTATTCGTTACCAATTTGTAAACATCTAGTTTTATCATCTTTTTCACTCCTTAGAAATTTTGTCTTCTGTATGGCCATTAGTTCCCAAAAGGGAATTATTTTTCCTCTTTTGTTGGGAGTATGAACTCGTGAAGCGTGCGAACGATACCATGTAAAAGGCAAAAGGGCGAAAATACAACAAGAAGAGGCTGGGACAAAACTAGCCAGAAAGTAATAAAAAACTGGTTCTAAGCGATTGAAAATTGCTTGGAACCAGTTTTTTGAAATCATTTCCATTTCCTAAACTAGATTTACCCATTTTGGCGGT
>NZ_JBCPXV010000063.1:0-14862 GCF_039581225.1 Ornithinibacillus proteolyticus
TTTGCCTTCAAGCCCTCCGCACATTCCCTCACGAGCATGCACTGCCTGTCAGCTATACACTTCCGCCACTACGGCGTGTTTGGGACTTTCACCCTTAAGTTCGGAGCGCTGCCAAGCGCACAAAAACCCTCCAGCTCACTTTTTGCTGGAGGGTTTTTTGTTAAGATTCTAATGTAGATGTGTCACCAGTTGGTAGCCCTAGTTCCCAAGATTTAAGCAGACGACGCATGATTTTACCGCTTCGTGTCTTTGGAATTGAATCACGTACTTCAATCTCACGAGGTGCAGCATGTGCACTTAATCCCGTTTTCACAAATTGGCGAATATCCTCTAATAACTCATCCGATTCCTGATACCCAGGATTTAGTGTGACGAATGCTTTAATAATTTCCCCACGCTGTGGATCTGGTTTACCGATAACACCAGCTTCTGCTACTGCAGGGTGTTCAATTAGCTTACTTTCTACTTCAAACGGACCTACACGCTCACCAGATGTATTAATCACATCATCTAAGCGACCTTGGAACCAAAAGTAACCATCTTCATCACGGTAAGCACTATCTCCTGATACATACCAGCCATTGATAAAGTAGCTATCATATTTACTAGGATTATTCCAAATCGCACGCATCATGGAAGGCCATCCTGCTTTAATGGCTAAATTACCCATTTGATTTGGAGGGATTTCATTCCCCTCATTATCAACAATCGATGCTTCAATACCTGGAATTGGTTTCCCCATCGAACCTGGGCGAATCTCCTCAGAAGGTAGATTCACAATTAATTGTGCACCCGTTTCGGTCATCCACCATGTATCATGAATACGTAAATCAAATGCTTTCAATCCCCATGTCACCACTTCTGGGTTCAATGGTTCCCCAACACTCAAGATATGGCGCAATGAAGAGAAATCATGTTTTTTCACTAGTTCTTCACCAGCACTTACGAGCATACGTAATGCAGTAGGTGCCGTATACCAAACGGTGACGTTGTGTTTCTCTAGTGTTGAATACCAATCCTCTGGTGTAAAGCGGCCTCCACGAATAACATTGGTAACCCCATTTAGCCATGGTGCAAACACGCCATAACTCGTACCTGTCACCCAACCAGGATCAGCTGTACACCAATACACATCATCATCCTTCAAATCAAGTACCCATTGACCAGTTACATAGTGCTGAATCATTGCATTATGCACATGGTAAACCCCTTTTGGCTTACCAGTAGATCCAGAGGTATAGTGAATTAACATTCCATCCTCTAAATCTACCCATTCAATATCAAAGCTTTCACTTGCTGCTTCTATTTCCTCATAAAAATCGATATATTTATCAGATGGCTCACTGCGATTACCAACTAAGATGATTTTCTCTAAGTCTGGTAAATCCTCTTGTGGTACACGTTCTAATAAATCAGGTGTCGTAATCAGTACTCTTGCCTCACTATCTTGAAGACGATCGCGAACCGCCTGTTCCATAAAGGCTTCAAATAATGGACCTGCGATTGCACCAGTTTTTAAAATTCCGAAGAAGCTTACATAGAATTCTGGGCTTCTTGGCATGAACAAAAATACCCGATCCCCTTTTTGAACATCGTATTTCTTAAGGACATTAGCAAATTGATTACTTTGCTTACTAATATCGGAAAAGGTTAAGGATTCCTCTCTTCCAGGCGCTGAGTATAAAAGGGCAACTTTATCTTTTTTCTCTGGGTTTTCCGCATGGCGATCAATTGCTTCATATGCAATATTCACTTTTCCTGTTTCATTCCAAGAAAAGCGCTTATGCACATCCTCCCATTTGAAGGTGGATCTTAATTCATCATAGTTCTTTAGATTATAATTTCCTTCTCTTGCCGGTACACGTTGCATATCCATCCTTTATCACCTCATCTACAAAATTTGCAACCGATTACATTTCTTAAATTATGAAATATTTAAAATGTTTATTAGTATTTTAGAACATTTTGTGAATTTTTTAAAGTGTTTAGCACTAATTTGATAGAATTTTATATCAATTAGTGAGAAGAAGGGCATATCCCCATAAAAATCAGCGGCTTTCCGTAAATGTTCACTTATTTCGTATATAGTTCTAATTTACCATTATATTTTGTAAATAATGGTATTAATGGTATACTTGAGTAATTGTTGGTTTTGATTCTATTAAATTTAGGCTCTGTTAAAGTTAGCTGTTGATATTTGATTTTAAGGAACGAATGTTCTATAATTAAACTAACTACAATAGGGTTGGTGATGATTGTGAGAGCTACTGAAATCCTTAAAGCCATTCAAAAATTAAATTCAGCAGAGAAGCACAGATTGCGTGAATATTTAATTGATGCACTCACAGCATCAAGTTCGACTGGAACCGTTCTTCACGAAATATCTGAACGTAAAAATAAGAATGGGTATGAATGTCCAGATTGCGAATCGGTACACATTGTTCGATTTGGCAAATATACAACCATCGTTGATGGCGAAGAGGTTAAAAAGCAACGTTATCGCTGTAAGGCTTGTAAAAAGACATTTACTGACCTCACAAATACAGTTCTTTATCGAACTCGTCACCTTAACCAGTGGATTAAATTTGTTGAGTGTATGATTGAAGGTTATTCTCTACGAAAGTCTGCTGACTTAATAGGTAACATCACTCACGTCACTCTATTTTATTGGAGACACAAACTATTATCATCGTTAAATCAAATTGAAATCCCTAATTTTGAAGGTATCGTAGAGATAGACGAGACCTATTTCTTGTACTCAGAAAAAGGACAAAGAAAAATTAAAGGTAGAAAACCACGTAAGCGTGGTGGTTCTGCGAAGAAACGTGGTATAAGCAATGAACAAGTTTGCGTGTTGGTTGCAAGAGACCGTGATAAAACCACCTTTTCGCAGATATTAGGTATGGGTAGGTTAACCAAAGACCAATTAGACAAAGCCATCGGGCATAGAATTTCAAATGAAAATATACTATGCACGGATTCTTGGCGTGCATTTAAAACATATGCTGCTGAAAAGGGAATGGATATTTACCAATTCAAGTCCGATGGTAAGATTCGTACAAAGGGGCTTTATCACATCCAGAACGTGAATAATTATCATAGAAGACTAAAAGGTTGGATGCAACGATTTAATGGTGTTGCGACCAAGTATTTAAACAATTACCTTACTTGGTTTCAGGTCTTGGAAAGTATCCATCACCAAAGAAATGAAGTAACAATGAATGACTTGATTATTAAAGGGAATTTAGTACAGAATTCAGAAACTTATGATACACTTAGGTTAAATAAATTTGCTGTATAAGCACTGATGCTTGTTCAACTAACGGGGCAGGTTAGTGGAAGAAGGAAAAGAAAATGGGGAGAATTGTTTTTTTAAATCTAAGGAGACGGTTAAATCAGTGGGTGTTGTTGGGGAAGCCAGATCCATCCCTGAGCGGTCTTTCATTTCTGTTTCATTCGTTAACTGAGACAGATAAAACAGCGTATTTGCCAAAACCTTCCGCTCATCCGGTGTCGCTCTACCGATTTGAATACATTCAAGGTATCCTATGGAGCTTCCACAGATAACGGATATACTTATGCCTATTACGTAGAGGCGATTGGTCAAAATGATAGAAGAAAATTCGAATCCGATGTGATTCAACTAGAAAATAAATCTGGAATGGAAGGTTATTCGATTGTGAACGATACGAATCCAACCACCATTCCCGATGATACCATTGAAACAACAGGGACAAGTTACGCCTTGAAAGAAAAACATTTCAACAAGGACTTATACCTTCATGTTGCTGCCATTGATAAAGCCGGCAACAAATCGGTTTCTCACTTCAAAATAGAGAAGCCGGAATTAACGATTCAAGCCTCGAATTCTTGGACGAATGGCAATGTCGTGTTGACCATCACGAGAAAGGGGGATTGGGTTGGAAAGAATCATGCTGCCCAATGGTACCGTGACGACAGGCACTTCTGTTTCTTATACTGCAACAGAAAATGGCACCTTGACCTTCTATGGGTTGACGAGGGGCGGAAACGTATTGGCAATTCAATCTTACGTTGTTGCCAATATAGACCGGGAAGAGAAAGACGTGCTGATCGTTCCAGGTGATGAAAAGTGGCGGAATGAAGACATCGAAGTGAAAATCAACGTAGCGGATTAAAAGAGTGGAGATAGAAAGAGGATGAATTCTATAGCAAATTCGTCCTCTTTTCTTTATAGATATAGTTGAGATATTATAGGGTTACTTTTTACCCCAGATTGACTTTCCTCCTGTATGGCCAGTTTTTCCATGAAGGTTCCTATCTACTAACTGTAGTAGACCTCTGTTTTCATGATGATGCCACACATAACCTCTTGGCGTTTTTCCATTGCGAATGTCTTGTTGTTGTAGTGAATTAAATTTAGATCTCACACTGGGACTTTTATCAAAAGATGCCTTCAATTGTTTGTTGGCATACTTAAATTGAGTGGCGTTAGTGGACTTCAAATTAGCAGTAGGCAACGTAGTTTGATATTGTCTTGGGAAGACTGGAAATCCATTTTTATTGAACTTAACGCCTGTTTTCGGATGTTTTTTTCCTGCCAGTTTCCCATTGACAACTTTAATCCATTTTTCCGAACTCTTTAAGAACTGTTTCACAACTTTTTTTCCGTTTTTGGTTTTAACAATAGCCTTTGCCGCTGGCAAGGCCCATCCCCAGGATAATTGGTATTCGCCATCTTCAGGAATTAATTCCGGGTCATATTCACCCTCTATGAGTTCCCACTCTGACTCATCTTCTATAATGACAACTTCTTCTTCAATCAAACCTACTGATTCATCATCCATATAACTTGCACTATATACACCATTTTCATCAACGAAAGTGCTTTCAAATTCTTTCAGATACGTATTATATTCTTCTTCTGACATGGATTCAAAGAAAATCGCATCATCAACGCTTCCATAATAGCCTTGTTCAACTAAATCTTTCGCTTCTTCAATGCTAATTTCTGAATTGTAATCGACAGAAGATGCTAGAGCTAAAGAAGGACCAACAGACAGAAAAAGTAACATCGAAGATATCGTTGCAATAATTAAAGTATTCAATCTCTTTTTCATGCAAAGTTCTCTCCCTCATTGTTTGGTGAGTGTTATAGATACTTCCATGGTTCTACTACGGTAGATGAATCTTCTACCGTAGTCGCAATGGAATGAAACACCTAGTCTATGCTTTCTTTACTATCAACTAATTGTTGTAGCTTTGCACCATACCTCGAAAGACCTGTATCATATGGGTGGTTCTTCAGTTGATCAATAATACGGCCTATTACTTGCTTGTTTTCTGTACTCTCCGTATTGTATCTTGACTCGATGATCTTATACAGTATTTCCGCAACAACATGAGGTGCGTGCATAGCCTTTTTGTTCGAATGAACTATCTGCTCCATATTCGTAAGTAACCATGTTGAATCATCTTCATTGCGGTAAAAGTATTGCAATGCTTCTTCTATTAAACCTAGCTTGTCCGTTTTGAATATCTTTTCTGCTTCTTCATGTGTATAGCTGTCATTGAATACTTCGATATTTGCTGCATTGATTAACGCATCGTTTTCATCTTCATATAACTTGCTTAGAAGTTCCTCAAAGTTGGCCGCAATGACATCTTCGAATTCCATCTCCGTGTCGATTAAGATAATTGGAGGATTCGTCTTGGTTTGACGATAATCAAATGCAATAAATCGTTCGCCTCCGTTGCCACTTAGAATGACAATATCTTTTGGAAGCTCCCACTCTTTGATGAGGTAGATGGATTCTAAAACACCTTCACTTTTCTTTGTACTGATACCATGTAGAAACTCAATGGTTAAATCAGCATTTGCCTCTGGATCTTCTTCATCAACATCTTGTTCGTAGACATACGGGTAGCGATTACATTTTAACTCTCCTCCATTCTTCTCTTTAAGTAGATTTATATAAGAAACCGGGAATTTGATTCCCAATTTTCCTTCTACTTTTTCTATAGTTTTGTCATCGAGTGGATCCAATTCATAGTCATCAAAAACGTGGTTTGCCCAAATGTCAGCCATTGATTATACACCTCTCATACTGGTTTTTTATAGTAAGTTAACATAAGATTTGGGAATTGTTTTAATATTCGACACTTTTACAATACCACCATTTATTTGGAAGGGGTATGGGTCTTTTCAGCCATTTCATCGACAGATTTCGACTAACTATTTGTCTAATCAAAACAACGAACTAAAGTAGACCTTGATTCAGTTACGATTCCTTCCGGATTCATTCATTAGAATATAGAAGGGATCATTTTATTAGGGGGTGGACTTACATGAAATATACAAAAAGAATAGTAGCTGGTCTATTAAGTACGCTTTAGCTGCATCTACACATTTACAACTCCTGTTTCTGCAGCATTCTTTGTTAAACCGACTCTACAAGCGACTCCAAATCATAAAGAAAACTATGTTTCTTTGAATTGGGAGATCAATGACAAGTCTTCGTCTTACCGGTACCAGCTCTATCAAGTTAGGGAAAGGAAAGAAGAAGCTAACTCTATTCAAGCAAAAGACTCTGTTAGAGTATTGAATATTTATCCTGAATTTAAAATTTTTCTCTGTGGTAAATATCAGCCCAGCCCCAAGACCCTACGGTCTCCTATTCGGCTATGATCTTACAATATTGCTAATCTGGGGAGGTAATTACTGGTACTAATACAAAAAAAGGATTAGTCTAATAGCTCGAACCATTCTTTATGTCGTCATTACTTTGTTCCTATTGGGTGTAGTCGTGCCATTCCTCACTAAAATAATTATTTTCTTATTAAATGAAACCGCAATGATACTGAATAATAGAAGTAATAATTATTGTCTTTCTACTTTACTAACGGGTGCGTTAGTTGAAGAAAACGTTATTACTAATAGAACTTCCAAAAAAACGGAAGTTCTAATTTTTTTCCTATTTATCAACAATAAACTTTAACATAGCCTAAATTTAAAAGAGAAGTCAAAAAAGGATCATATTATCATATGGCTGTTATCAACTATGTATTACATAGATGATATAAATATATTCATAAAAAAGGGGACAAGGTTTATGAAGAAAATTCTATTTATATTAGTAGGGTTAGTGTTGTTGCTAGCCGCATGTGGTAACGATTCTAATGATTCAGGTGATAACGGGGGCAAATCATCAGAAAACAAAACTCAAGAAACAAATAACGATAATAAAGACGAAGATAATGGTAGTGAAGTCAGTGATACAGGATTTGATAACGGTGATTATGTGTACGAAATTAAATCAATCGAACAAATAACTGGTAAATACAATGATACTCAAATTTTAGCAATAGAAATGTCATTTACTAACAATTCAGAGGAAGCTACTAGTCCATGGATGTCAATAGGTATTGATGCAAAACAAGAAACGGATACAACTGTGGAGACTTTAACAGGAGCAAACGGACAATTCCCAGAAGATTATAAACCTGATTTAGTAAAAATGGGAAATACAGATGTTAAACCTGGGGCAACTGTTGACGCTGTTATAGGATTTGAAATTTTATACCCAGGTGAACCAGTTAAACTAACAAATTTTACCTTCACTGACGAGGTTCTATTTGAAAAAGTCGTGGAGACAACAGAAGCAAGCGAATAATAAACGATTAGGGAAGCATTTTTGGTGCTTCCTCTTTTTACAGCTTAAAACCGAACGTACATTCCACTTAGGGAGTAATATGTATACACACACACAGCAAATTACATTAAGAATTTGTATGCAGTTTTATCAATTAGCACACCGGAGCAACTAGAGAATAGGATATATTCGCATAAGTGGGAAGAGTATTTAGACGATTGGCTTAAATTCAAAGAAAAGCGTGTAAGCTATTCAACATAATTACATGATGAGGGAAACAATCACGTAAAACCAGCTCTAGGAAATATTAAAGTTGCAGATTTAACTGCTCGTCTAGTAGATGAATTTTATGACTCACTTTTAGAAAATAAAGTGTTGTTACAGCAGGATTCAAACTTGCGACACACGGTTTAAGGAACCGATTTATTTAACTCTGTACTGTTGTAAATACTTGATATAAAAAGGGTAATAAGTTTTTCTTTGGTGGACTTTTGACTGTGTAAGTAAGTAAAAGTCCACTAATTTCCCCCCATTTCTTAGAATAGAATTTTTAATCTCACTAATATAATATTGTCTTGAAACAAAAAGTAGATGGTCACCTACTTAAAGGTAACCATCTCTGCTTAATCAAACTTTACTAGAATTCCATTTCCGAGAAATTTAGATTTCAAGCGTAAATCAAAACTATCTACTTTATTTGGCACAACGAATGTAATTACGCCACTCATTTTACCCTCTTGAATACTATATAGCTAGACCTCTGATCTCTTCTTTTGATATTTAAATTTTAAATAAATGATTGTCTTAAATTTCCCCTTAATAAGCTATAGGTTACGGTCAATATAAGTATATATAAACAGAATCCTGTTAAGATAATGAATGTTATATTTTTTACACTTACTGGATAAAAACTAAAGAAAAGTAAAAAGCTTATCATACTACCAGCCACTAAGGCAATCCCTGTCCACAGGGACACTTCTTTCATATATAACACGTTAATACTCTTTAGTTTCCAGCCTAAGATTTTATAATTGTTTATTTCCTCTTTCCGGTTTTGAAGCATTGCACTAATATTTTCAACGAATGTAATAATTGTTAACAAGTATGTACAGAAGATAAGAAGCTTGTTCCAGTCATTTACTTCAGCATTAATATACTGTCCGAGTAAAGTAAGATTAGTTTGCACTACTGATTCTGTTAATGATAGATATACGAATGACGCTAGTGAGCTTACTAATATAATTTGAAAGAATGTTGCAACAATACTCTTTCTATAATACAACACATTTCTCAGCACTAAAGAGTTAGTAACTGTTACTTTTTGATTTCTTTTTTTGTCTTTTTCCTCAAGAACACTGTTAAGTTGCTTTGTTACTATCACTAATATCATTGTCAGGATTAAGATAATAACCAATAGTTGAATTAATAACAACAAGACATATTGGTGCTCAGCATGCATAAAGGCTGCAACACCTATAAACGAGAATAGGATAGATATTACTAGCAAACTAATTATCTCTTTTCTAAACAAACTTTTAATATGTTTGTACTCCCATCCAAGTATTTTAAATCGATTTATCTCATCCTCTTTCTCTACAATCCATAACCTTATACAATTTATTACATAGATAATGGAAACAAGTACGAAGACTAAAGCTAATAATAAATTGGTAATATCCCACTGCCCGACGATTTGACCAGAAGCACCTAATGTCGTCCATGACTCCTGTACTAATCCAACACCTTCGACTTCCACATCGATTTGTTGTAAAGAGGAACCAGCAACTACATCTACATGTAATCCCATTTCGCTAATCTCGTTGGCTATTCTCTCAATCTTCTTTGCTGCAGCAGGAGAATATTCATCAATCCCTGCTACTTTGACACGGATTGCGTCGATTGGTTTATCTCCCTTTACAAACTCAGCTGATTCTATATTCGTGACGCCTTCAGCAGGAGCAGTAATATAACTTCCTGCAGTAAAAGTTGGTGTTAGGGTAATCTCACTTCCTGAAGCATCGATATGCGTTACTGGCTCTAATTGATAAATCCCTAGTGGGCTAGCTGCTAAACTTTCCTGCTTATCGTCTATATGATAAAAACCTACTGCATCAGTCATTACTGATAACAATTCTTGTGATTGATTAGCTTCCGTAATTCTGATTCCTTTTTCTTCAAGATGACGATAAATTGGTATGCCATTTTCTTCACCAATTTTTTCAACTCTTAAGCCTTCATCTGTTTGTTTATAATTTACAGGGTCGGCCAAATAGTAGCGTGTTATGTTATTCCAATTCGTGGAATTAGCATAGCTTACATTCTGGCTATACTCGTCCATATCGACAAGACTTCCATCTTCCTTCACAACGATTCCTTTCCCTTCCGCATTGAATGGTTTAAGGAATTCTGTAAACTCCAATTCATGATATATTGTATTTGTTTTTTGCGTTTCCATTAGCTCTTTAAAAAATTGCTGATAGTTAGCGTCACCAATATAGCTGATAATCTCATTAATATCAGACACTCCCCACTGTTCCTCGAATTGAAGTGTATCCTCATTAGTAAACGGTAATTCCCCAACCTCTATTTTGGCTTTGACAACTACATTACTATCTTGTAATTGCATAACAGGAATAATATGAACTTTCTCTAGTAATTCTGGATCCGATCCAAAGCCTTGAGCTAATCCTTTTTGTTCCTTGCCGAATACTATCGATGTAAAGCTGATACCAGTTAATTTTTCCTCTTCTTTGGCATCAATTCCTACTAAATGGTTATATGTAACAGGTAGGGGAAATAAAGCATGTATTGGATGTCTGAAACTAAACATTTCTGTTTGCCTTACTAAATTCGCCAATATATTATCGGAGGATTCTAAAAATACCTGTTCATATGTATTATATAAATAGTCATTTACGCCATCTGTTGTGGAGTATTCCACTCGATAAGCTGACGCTTGATGAGGGGAAGGTAATACACCTAATGTTGAATTAATTCCAGTAAAATAACCTAGAGAAGCAACAGGAGCTGCAATCTCAATGTCTTCCCTATTTTTGATTTCATTCCATTGTGCAAGCGATATACCTCCTCGCCCACCTCCTAAGTAATTTTCGGGAACAATTCCGAGGTCTTTTTCGATGTCAGATATTGCATCAGGAGATCGAACTAATAAATCATAGCTTCCTCTAGAATGTTCAGCAATATCGGAATGAATATTACCATACATATTTTTAATAGAGAATAAGGCGATTGGGAGAATAGAAAAAATGATAATGAAAGCAATAATAAACAAAATACTCTTCTTTTTAGATTTAATTAGATTTTTAATTAATAATTGATTCATACCAAACTACTCCTTCATGACTCCATCCTGTATGGTTAAAACCCGATTACTATACTTTACTAAGCTATTATCATGAGTAACAAGGATAATGGTTAATCCTGTTTTATGGAGTTTTTGGATGATGTTTAAAGTGGACCCCATCGTCAAGACAACTTTTTTATAAATTTAAGGTGCATTGAGTTTTGCTCCTTCCCATCTTGCCAACCATGCCTTTCATGTGGCAGGTTCTGTCAAGGGCGTATTCTCCCTTGACAGGTTCTGTCGCATGAAAGATAATTTCTCAAAGATGGGAAGGGCAATGACGAACCTGTTTAATTAAAATAAACTGATGATGGTGTTTTATAATCTAGCGATTGATGAGGGCGATTGTAATTATAAAAATCAATGTAATCTCTTATATTTATTCTAGCCTCCCTTGGACTTTCATAATCTTTTAGATATACTTCTTCGTACTTTATGTTGCGCCAAAAACGTTCTATGATAATATTGTCCAAAGCACGTCCTTTACTGTCCATGCTGATTTGAACTTCCTTAGAGTTTAGTAGATTGATATATTTGGGACTGGTAAAATGGCTGCCTTGATCACTATTAAAGATAACGGGTTTAGCTATAGAGAAGGCCCTTTGAACGGCATCTAGGATAAATCCAATTTCTAGGGATTGATCCAGCTCCCAGCTAATGACATAGCAGGAATACCAGTCAATAACCGCTGCTAAGTACATCCAGCTTCGTTGGAGTCGAATGTAGGTAATGTCAATGCTCCAAACGTGATTTGGATAGTTAATGTTCACTCCTTTCAGTAAATATGGATAAATTCGATGTTGTAGATTCCGTTTACTTAAATTTGGACCCGGATAAACAGCTTGAATCCCCATTTCTCGCATGTGACGTTGTACTCTTTTGCGATTGATATTCACTCCTTCTTGGTTTAGCAGTGCTGTTATCCTACGAGACCCATAAAATGGGTATTTTGTATAAATTTCATCGATACGGTGCTTGATGGCTACATCTTCTGCTGAAGGCCCGACTGGTTTATAATAAAGGCTTGAACGGTTAAGGCTTAATAGCTCTGCCTGTTTTGTAATGGATAATTCTGAGTCTTGCCATTCGATCATATTCACACGTTCTTGCCTAGTTGTGGTAGATGCCAGATTTTTTTTTGAGCCACGACAATTGCGTGGTTAATCGGCCTACTTCAGCGTATAGATTTTCAATTTGTTCTTCATAATCAGCTTTCATCTTTTCTTGATCCTTGTTCTGCTTTTGAAACAGTTGCGGCATTTGTTCTAGAAATTGTGTTTTCCATTTCCGCAGCTGATTAACATGAATCCCATATTCAGAGGACAGCTCAGTTAAAGACTTCTCTTCCTTAAGAATTTCCAATACAACTTGTGCTTTAAATTCTGGTGAATATCGTTTCCTTTTTTGTTTCATAAACCTACCTTAACATATCCTTTCTTGCTGTCTAAAATCTTGGGTCCATTATAGTTCATTACATTTTCTGTATTCTTCCGATCTAGATTCCCCGTAGGCTCGTCACATAATAAAATCTCTGGTTCCATTAAAAGAGTTCTCGCTATGGCTACCCTTTGTTTTTCCCCTCCTGATAATTCTTTCGGAAAATGATTCATTCGGTGATTTAAGCCGACCTCTTCTAGATGGTGCCGTGCCTTCTCTTCAATTTCATTCCTCTTACCGTATGGTAACTGTGGCACCATTACATTCTCTATCACTGTATATTGATTGAATAACTTATAATCTTGGTAAACAAAACCGATTTTCTTACGACGGTATTCTTGTATATTAGCCCGGCTCATATCGTTCAGATTTGCCCCATCTATTTGAACGATACCAGACGTAGGTTTCAGTATGCCTCCAATTATATTCAATAGAGTAGTTTTACCCGAACCAGAAGCTCCTAAAACAGTAATCCAATCGTTCCTGGCTATCTCCAATGTTATATTTTTTAGTGCAGTAGTAATAGTATTTTCCCCAAAGTTCATTACGATATCTTGTAGTTTAATCATGATTTTTCCTCCTACCAGAAGTATAAGAAATACCTTTAAGCAATTTAACTTAAAGGTATTTCCATGCATACATGTCTCAGTTAAGGTAGTCTTTTATGAACCGTGGCACTTGCTGATTCAGCAGTACCATCAGTACGACTTACAGTCAAAAATGTTGGTTTATATGTAACCCAGGTGTTTTGACTATAGTAAGAATAGTGAATTTCTCTAAAACCTGCCGTATTATTAGACTAATTAGAGTAAATTATCTGTCTATTAAACATTATCACACTTTCCATATCTGGTAAATATTTTTTTGGAAATATTTACTATAAAATTCACTTAAAAGCGTCAAATAGTAGAATTTTATAACTCATTTTTAGTAAATGAAATACTATCATAGGTTTTAATACCAAAATTATACAACTCAGAATTTTATGTTAAGATTGAGTAGGTTAGAGAACAAAAGTTGAATAATTCGTCAAAGGGGGAAGTAATCGTGAAAAAGCTGGTATTCTTCGTTGTTTTATTTTTAGGTCTAGTTGGGTGTAGCCAGAAGGATATTGTTAACTTCGAAGAAAACACCACGCTAATTGTAGAAGAACGAGTAGGAGATGAGCTTACTAGTGATTATGTAGTTATAAACGAAATTCAAGACAAAGATATCATCCAAAATATAAATAAAAAATTTCGCAGTGCTAAATGGGATACAAATACAGATATATCTATGGAACACGAACCAGATTATAAATTAAATGATAATTGTCATATTTGGATTACTCCCGAGGGTAATAAATTAGAAATTATTATTCGAAATAATAATTATTACACACTGTTATCAGAAGAAGCCTCATCAGAGTTATTGAAGATAATCACAAATGAAGATCTTTAATCAAGTTAGTCTTTGAACAAACGGTAGAACTTGCTTACTAGCATTGGGCATTTCCCCTGCATCTGCAGTAGCGAAGTCCGTGCAGATTTTGAACCTGCAAGGCTCTACTCAGCTTTTTCTTTTCTAAATGAATAAAGCATTTTTCCTGATGCTGACAATCTATTTTGTACTGGTAAAAGTAATTATATAAAACAGTTGAATTCAGGGAGGACATTGTATGTTAAAAAGAATATTTAGTTTAGTGTTAATCGCACTAGTTTTAACTTTAGTAGGTTGTAAGGCATCTGGTACTGAGGATAATAATGATGAAAAGCTAGATTCTGAAAATTCGGCATCAGAAAAAGAACCTGTTCTTGTAAAAGAGTTAGGTACTATTGGTACTGAGGATGACGTATTTGTTGAAGAAGAAGTTGATTTGAGTGAGTATCCTAAAACCGTTGATCTTGAAGACCTTTCTTATACTGTTGATTATTTTGAACAGGAACTTATGTCTAACTATTCCGTATATATTAGAGAGCATCCAGGTAATCCCAAGGAAGGTGATTTTCCTACAGTTGATTATGTAAGACCTGGTGATAAGGTATATGCCTTTGAAAAAGCAGTTGTGGATGGCGTTACTTATTATCATGTAAGAAAGGGAAATCTTGTAGGTTGGAGTATTGCTGATGATTTAGTAGATTATGATGGTGCAAAAGTCTCCGCTAGAAGAAATAATTATGGTTCACCTTTTGCAAATACTACTTATGCCCCCAACTCTGTTTATATTAGTAAGGTTGGAATTAAAGATACTACAATTCATTCGTTTACTCTGTATGGAGTTCAAACAGAAAACTTTGATAAAGCAATAAAAAAAGAGGATTCTTAGTAAACCCGTAATCAAACAACGCATACAAAAATGAAGCACCTCTTGCTAAGATAGAAATATCAATTGAAGGAGGTGCTTTTCTATGCCACATGAAGAACTAATCATCGTGCCCGTAACACTCCATC
>NZ_JBCPXV010000064.1:0-14526 GCF_039581225.1 Ornithinibacillus proteolyticus
TTTCATTGAAAATGCCTCTATACTACTACCGCGCTCCGCTTGCTGGCCTCATCTTTGGTGTTGAAGTCGTAAGACTTCAACACCAAAGATGAGGTATATGTTCTCCCATAAACATTTTACTCTAACGTATGCACTTTTTTCCCCGCGGACGGAATTTATTATTACATGCAAAAAAACTACCCTCAATCAGAGAGTAGTTTTCCATTATTATTTAATACCAAGTAAATCTTCAATTACTTGAGCGATTTGATCTGTATATGTTTCACATTCTTCTTTTGTTGGTGCTTCCACCATGACACGAACTAGTGGTTCCGTTCCAGATGGTCTAACCAGAACTCGACCATTACTTCCTAAGGCTTCTTCAACCTTTTCAATCTCTTGTTTGATTGTAGGATCGTTCAATGCTTTTTCTTTATCGGTTACTCTTACATTTTTCAATACTTGTGGGTAAATAGTCATTTCACTTGCTAATTCAGATAATGGTTTACCCGTTTCTTTCATGACGTTAACGAGTTGAATAGCTGATAATAAGCCGTCTCCAGTTGTACTATAATCTAGGAAAATAATATGTCCAGATTGCTCACCACCAAGGTTATATCCGCCTTTTCTCATTTCTTCCATCACATAGCGGTCTCCTACAGCGGTCTTCTCACTGCTCATACCATGCTCTTCTAATGCTTTATAGAAGCCGATATTACTCATCACGGTAGACACAATGGTATTATGGCGGAGGAAGCCTTTCTCCTTCATATATTTACCACAAATGAACATAATCTGGTCACCGTCAACTATATTACCTTTCTCATCAACGGCAATTAAACGGTCACCATCGCCATCAAACGCTAGCCCAATATCCGCACCCTTTTCCTTTACAAATGCTTGTAAAGTCTCTGGATGTGTAGAACCTACACCAGCATTAATATTTAATCCATCAGGAGAAGCACCAATTGTATAAATATCTGCTTCTAAATCTGCGAATAAATGTGTTGCTAAACTAGAAGTAGCACCGTGCGCACAATCTAATGCAATTTGTAAGCCTTCAAAATCATTATCAATGGATTCTTTTAAGAAAGAAAGATATTTATGTCCCGCTTCAAAATAATCTGCAACCACACCAACATCTGCACCAACAGGACGTGGTAGAGTATCCTCTTCATCCAATAGTTTCTCAATTTCCTCTTCTTGTTCATCTAATAGCTTAAATCCATCTGGCCCGAAGAATTTAATGCCATTATCCTCTACTGGATTATGTGAGGCAGAGATCATAATACCTGCTTGAGCACTCGTTGCCTTCGTTAAATAGGCAACACCTGGCGTTGAGATGACGCCTAAGCGCATTACCTCTGCACCAATCGATAATAATCCAGCGACTAAAGCGCCCTCTAGCATGGTTCCTGATATACGTGTGTCTCGGCCAATTAAAACTCTTGGTTTTGTTGTTTCCTTGGTTAATACATAACCACCAAATCTTCCTAATTTAAATGCTAGTTCAGGTGTTAATTCCTTATTAGCAACACCTCTTACACCATCAGTTCCAAAATATTTACCCATTTTTTTGTACCTCTCCTTTACATCCTTACTTCCTGGACGTTATTTAAGTACGATACGAGATTAATCGCTTCTATACTAAACTTCTTCCTCTATTTCAATGACGACCTCTTCCACATCTGTATCCACCGTAACATTTTCCGGACCTTCTATTTCTAATGGTACGGTATTTCTTCCCGCTTCTAGACCAGTTGCATCAATAGCTATTCGAAAGTCTTCCGCACTTAAGTCTCTAACATCTTGTTCATTTCCTGTTACGGTTATACTTAGCTGCGATTCATTCGGCTCAATAAATCTAAGGTTATACCCATCTGCAAGATTGTCCACCTCAATCGGAACCTCATCTATTGTTTTGGTCTGCTCTAATTGTATCTCTACCTCTATTTCATTTACATCAGAGGGTAGCACACGATCTGGTAGAGCTAGTCCAACCTTAATGGTTCCTGATTTGGTTAATTCAGAAAGATCAATTGGTTCTGTCTTGATTTCATCTAGATTATCTAATATATCAGAAACTGCAAACACTTCAACTTCTTCCACTTTAGGTTCCATCGATACGATGGAATAACCCTTTTGTAATTCTCCTGTTGTTGCGACACTTACTGGTACACTTTTACTCGGATTATCAATTTCAGCAGAGATTACAACCGTTGCCGGATCAACTCTAACAGCAAGTTCATTTCCTTGGCTATCATAGACATTGACTGGTACTTCCCGATTGTTAATCGATTCTGTTAAGCCGGCAACATCCACATACACTTTGACAATGGCAATTCGTTCAATAATTTCCTTTGAGCTTGTCACCTTGACTGTGTTCGTGTTTAATTCATATGCTCCTATCTGGTAACCTTCAGGGAGTTTATCTTCATTAATAAAATCGACACTAACATTAAATTCATTAGATGCTCGTTTTTCAATGAATACAGTAATGGTTTTCGGCTCAATATAGACAGATAATTGATTTGGCACATTATCATATTCAATTTCTACTTCATGCTCTCCCTCAGTCAAATCTCTAAGGTCAACGAAAAGCTCTATGTTACGCTGTCTCACAATTGGAGTTAACGCACTGGCAGGACCTTCTAAAGAGACGGTTACACTTTCTGGAACACCACTAACAACATATTGTTCACTATCTATCAGGATGTCCAATGGAACCCCCGTTAAAGTTTCTGTTTGTGATGATCCACCGAAGAGATTGGGGATAAGACTTTCATTGGATGTATCAGCCTCTTCAATCGAAACAAAAACGTACAACAATATCGCGAAGCCTAAAGAAATACCTCGGATAAACCATTTGCTTCTGAACCAATTATCCACGCTTTTTCCCCCTTATCTTCCAAGCCTTTCTCTCGGAAGCACGATGGCTAGGAGTTAAATTTTCGAGCAAGAAATCTCTTAATCCATCTTGGCTTAACTCTCTGCGAAGCTCTCCATTTTTCGTACCAGATATACCACCGGTTTCTTCTGATACAACAATGGTTAGCGCATCAGTTACTTCACTAATACCCATTGCAGCCCTATGTCTGGTACCTAATTCCTTTGAAATAAAAGGACTTTCAGATAATGGGAGGTAACAAGCCGCTGCAACTATTTCATCATCCTTGATAATGACTGCACCATCATGAAGCGGAGTATTCGGTGTAAAAATATTTGTTAATAGTTGATGCGTTAATTTCCCATTAATCGGTATCCCTGTTTCAACATATTCTCCGATACCCGTCTCGCGTTCTATAGTAATCAATGCTCCTATGCGGCGTTTTGCCATATAATTACAAGCATGAACAATATCGGTGACCATTTTTTCAAACTTTTCTTCTTCGGATTTCATACTTCTAGAGAAAAGATTACCTCTCCCAATTTGCTCTAGAGCTCTTCTAAGCTCCGGCTGGAATAAAATAATAATCACAATAAAACCCCAAGAAATTATCTGGTCAGTTGCCCACATTAGTGTTTGTAATTCAAATAGCATACTGAGCAAACGAACAACAAAAACAACAACAATACCTTTTAATAATTGAATTGCCTTCGTTCCTCGTATTAACATGATTAATTTATATAGAACATACCAGACGAGACCTATATCTACGCCTATTCTTAGTAGGTCTAATATACCAAAATCCCCATTAGGCATGTCTACACTTCCTTTTATACATCGAATTATCTTCCCGTCTTCATTAACTGAATCTATTGTGTAGTCAGATAACAACTGATATTAACGCCCATATGTACAGTTTCTGCGAAAATACCGTTTCCATTATACCATATTTTATATCGCGATACGTCATTTAGCTAGTCTCAATTTCCAAAATTCGGCTAGTAGCTATACCTTTGTTTTTCCCTAAGAACGTATTAAAAAAACCCGGTTCTACAAACCAGGTTTTTACTATTCCATTGAAAATATACCTTTAAAGACATTTTGCATGTGGTACCATACCCATTCAAAAATGCGATTCACTTCTTTTAATTCACCATTAACCCCTGCCGCATTAGCCATAAGACCATTTTGATCTAGTCCATTATCTTCGACTAATTTACCATTGATTAAGGTAACATTCCCATTCACCGTTCCATCAATTTTCAAATTACCATTTTGAACAACTAAGTCACCTTCTACTGTGACTCCCTCTGGCACAACAACCATATGTCCTTCAATGATAAGATTTTCCGGGTTAGAAACCATTAGCTGTGAATCTTGCTCCCATGCGGATATTAATCCAGTAAACATAAAGATAAAAAAGATAGCTGCCGCGGTTAATACCGGATGCATCTTAAACCAGCGCATGTATCTCACATGTTTCTTCTCCACAGGTAGCTGCTGCATCACCCTATTAGCAAAGCCCTCAGGTGCGCTCATTTTATCAGTACTTTGAATTAATGTAATGGTTCTCTTTAATTCATGGAGATGCTTTTGACACGCCATACAGCCCTCTAGATGATTGATTAGCTGGGCTTCTTCTTCCCTCGTGATATCACCATCTAAGTGCTTATGCATTAAATCTAATGCTTCTTTATTACAATCCAACTGGATTCACTCCTTTTACACATGACGAAGCTTTTTACGTAAGGCTTCCCGCCCCCGATGAATTCTAGTTTTTACTGTCCCAATCGGGATGTCTAATATTTCACTAATCTCTTGAAGTGAGAAGTCCTCTAAATAGCGTAGCATTATTATACTACGATACTTGGCTGGGAGCTCAGCAATTTGCTTTTGGATATAATTCTGAAGCTCGAGCCCCTCTAATTGATCCTCTGGAAGCTTTTCATCTGCAGCTAATTGCGAGTACATATCCAACCCATCAGTGCCTTTTACTTCCGCATCAAGATAATAATCGGGTTTTCGTTTTCGTAAACGATCAATGGTTAGGTTTGTTGCAATTCTGTATAACCATGTTGAGAATTTTCTACGTTCATCATAGGAGTGGATATTTATATATGCACGGATAAAAGCTTCCTGAGCAATATCCTCTGCCTCATGTGCGTTTCCTAGCATTCGATAGCAATGTTGATAAATCTTATCCTGATAAAACAAGATAACATCTTCAAAAGCAGCTTGATCCCCTTTTTTGACCTGTTTAATTTTATCTTTAATTAACAATTCCATTCCATGTACCTCCGCCTGATGCGGTATTAAACCTTACGTATCAAAACTAAAAAGGTTTCACTTTTTTTATAAAAAATTCCGCTTTTCATCCATTTTTTTATCGTGTGCGTACAATCTATTTATCCTTGCACACATCACATTAAATCATGGATAGCAAGAACAAATAAACATTAGTAAACTTTTTCCATACCATTATAACGCATAATCGGTAAAAAATATGGATTTTTCTTAATTTACTATTGCAAAACGGTAAATTATTCGGGTAATATAGTTTAATGTATAGTAATAGGGGGAAAAAACATGGATAAACTTTTATTACAAGAAATTGAGCAATGCCGTAAAGAGATGATTACACTGAGTAATAAATATAAACTAACCTCAGAAGTAGTCGTAGAAACGAGTAAAAAATTGGATAATCTATTGAATCAGTATCAATTAAGTGATGTATCTAATAAAGAAAAAGACATCAATTTAATTTAATTTAATTTAAATTAATGCCTTTTTAGTTAATAGATTATTTCAGTTTTTCACCAAATAATGATCCCATTAATCCAACAGCTAATGTAGCTGTTTTATTTTTTTCATCAATTATTGGATTTACCTCCACTACCTCTAAAGAAGTAATCAAATCCGATTCAGCAAGCATTTCCATTGCTAAATGGCTTTCGCGATAGGTCATACCACCTAACACAGGAGTTCCAACACCTGGTGCTTCCGTCGGATCTAATCCATCAAGATCCAAGCTTAGATGAACACCATCGGTACGATCTTTCAAATATTCTATTGCCTCATCCATTACTCGTGACATTCCCATTCGATCGATTTCATGCATGGTATATACTTTAATACCCATTTCACGGATTAATTCTCTTTCTCCAGGGTCTAATGACCTTGCGCCAATTATTACGATATTTTCTGGCTTCACCTTAGGAGCGTATTGATATAGATTGGTAAGTCTTTCATGTCCAAGTCCTAGACTGACAGCAAGTGGCATACCGTGAATATTTCCAGATGGAGATGTTTCACTCGTATTCAAATCCCCGTGAGCATCATACCAAATTACCCCTAAATTCTCATAATGCTTGGAGATTCCAGCCAAGCTTCCAATAGCTATACTATGGTCTCCTCCTAACACTAGAGGGAACCTACCTTTAGTTATTTCTGCATCCACCATTTCCGCTAATGTTTCATTTGCTTCTATGACTTGCTCTAAATTTTTAAGTTTCGTTCCATCCTCATATTTATCTGGACGATTTATCGATATATCCCCTAAATCATGAATATCATAGTTTAAATCTTGTAAGCGCTCAATTGCGCCAGCATAACGAAGTGCACTTGGTCCCATATCTACTCCACGACGACTTTGTCCTAAATCCATTGGGACACCGATTAAAGATATTTTATTTTTCATAATAAAAAGCCACCTCCATATAATATTATTTTACCTTAGATTATAAAAACGACTCAACTCGACAATTTTTCGAATATTTATTCATGCTCCATCCACGAAAGAAAGCATCGCCACATTAGGGCGATGCTTTCTCTATAGAGGTAGCTCCATTAAAATACGGTTGAAGTTCTAATGGAATAATTCCTGCTTCTTCCCAAACATGGGTTAAGTGATTAGCGCTCTCTATAGATGGCATAAAAGCAATTCCACAGTCACCGCCTCCGGCTCCGGATTGCTTTGCAGCTCCTCCTAGTTCTTCAGCTAGATTACATAATTGTGTTATCATAGATGTTTCTAGTTCTGTTTGCGCCTCTTTTCCAACCGTTACTAATGCAGCTCTGTTTTGTTTGATACCTTGCAATAGTTGTGGAAGGTTCTCCGTTTGAACTCCTTTTAGGAAGTGTTCAACTGCTTCCTCACTATCTCGTAAAAACTCCTGATATTTATTAAAATTACGTTCTTTCAATTGCAATATTTGATTTACTAAATTTCCTGTTGATGCTGGACTACCGGTCCAACCAACACGGATATGGATATGTTCCGGTAACGTTACCGGTTTAATGGATAAATATTTCCAATCCATTTCTAGTAGTTCTAATAAAGTATCCGATTCTTTGTATTTCTCTCTTAACCAACTTGCCTGGAAGGAGGAATACTGAATAATTCCGCCATATGCACTAGCAGCCACATCCGCTCCAGAGCCATTACCTTGTGCTGCAATATGCGATATTGCAGCAAGTTTAAATATCAGTAATGGATCTGGTGTTTTTTTCATATGATACTGCAAGATAGCTGTTATGACCCCAACTACTACAGCAGCACTAGAACCAAGACCGAATTTTTTCCCTGTGCTTTTATCATCTAATTCGCTCTTTACCCGAAGCGAAAAATTCTCGATAGTAGTTCCACGCTCTGCTAAATACTTACAGGCGATCGTCATTGCCTCTTGGACAAAATCAACACGTTTATCCTCAGAGTCAATGTTCACCTGGTCATTAGTAAATACCCAATTCAAGTTAGTTAGTTGGAATTTTTCCAGTGTTAGTTGATTCCTATCACTAGGTTGTATATCGACATATACAAAGCGATTAACAGCCATCGCAATTAGCTTGTGATAAGGCTCAAGCACCGCAAACTCTCCAGCAATCATTAATTTTCCAGGGACTTGAATCGTTATGGTTGAATTAGACAAGCTCCTCATCCTCTAAATACGTTATTCCTTGCCCGACTCGACTTAATTTTACATCTGTTACACCTGAAATATTGCGAAGCGTTTCGAGCACCTTCTCCTCATCCTGTGGTAGGTATAACACTTTTACATTAGGTCCCGCATCGATGGTAAAGTATGCTGGAACTCCGGTACTTCGTAATTCCTGTACAGTTTGCATAACAGACATCGTCGTGTCTAACCAGTATGTGAAGGGAGGATTGGCTCCAAGTGTTGTAGCATGCATTTTCAGGCAGTTCGCCTCCGCAATTTCTCCAACCCTTTGAAAGTCTCTCTCCAGAATTCCTTGTTTTATTGCTTCTAAATCAGATGGAATACTTTCAACCCATCCTTTAAAAAAGGGTGAAGTTTCAACCGTCCGCTTCATCCCTGACCTGCTGGATACTTTTTTCATTTTTGCATCGAGAACCACCGCAGCAATTCTAATGTCCCAATGATCTTTTGGAGCTACTGGTACAGCAAAGGAATCATAGCCGTCTTCCATCTCCCCTTTTTGCCATTCGGCAAATCCACCAAAGATAGAACGACATGCAGAACCAGAGCCTTGGCGGGTTAAACGAGATAGTTCCGATTCAGTCAGGCTCAACCCAATTGCTTTTGTCGCAGCAGCTGCAAGTGCAGCAAAGCCTGATGCAGAAGAAGCAAAACCCGCTGCAGTGGGAACTGCATTTATCGATTTTACTTCTGCATATAGTTGCTTTCCAGCTATATCTCGAACTTTATTAAGAAAGTTCGTTACTCGGTTGTATTGCTCACCTACTACCATCTCATCATTTAAGGTAAAGGTATCCTTTGTTAGTTCAGGCTTAAACGAAACTGTTGTTGTCGTATAAAATCCGTCTAACGTTACAGATAAACTATTATTAGTAGGTAAAATTAATGCTTCATCACGCTTTCCCCAATATTTAATTAATGCAATATTGGTATGCGCCTTTGCAGTTGCTTTCATGACTGTTCCCCTTTTCAAAGCCATTTCTTATTAATCTTGTTTTCTTAAGACAAATGGCCAAACAGCTTGCGCACCAAATTCTTTTAGCTTCTCTGCTAGTTGCCTTGAATGTAACTCATTCTTGGCAAGCGCAATCACACAGCCACCATTGCCAGCACCAGTTAATTTAGCACCTAGCGCGCCCTCTTTACGAGCAAAGTTAATTAATCGATCTAGTCCCTCATCACTAACACCTAGCGCAACTAATTCCTTTTGCGCCTCATTTAACATTTGGCCTAATAAATTCTTACCAGCCTTTTCTAATGCGTGTTTAGCTAAATGAGTTAATTCCCCGATTCGTTCAATTTTGGCCTGAATCTTCTTAGGAGCTTTCTTTAAAAGATGAGCAACCGATTCCACGGCTGAACGTGTGTCACCAATACGACCTGAGTCCGCTACAATAAAATGAAAATCCTCTCCAGGACTTATATAGCTTACCGGATTTTCTTTTTCGAACCATACCGGTGATTCCGAGGTTATCGTTAATGTATCAATCCCACTCGGAGAACCATGAGCAAACTTCTCTGCAATATTAGCAAAATGTAACAACTCTCTTTCTGTATACGTCACATTTGCATAAGAAAATAACGATCGAATAATAGCGATTGCGACCGATGCGCTAGATCCTAATCCTTTTCCAGGTGGTATAGAGGATTTTATTTTAATGACTAGGTCCTCTTTAGGAAGTCCTAAATATTTTAAGGTTTCATGAATGCTGTTTACAATTCCTTCTAATGTAAGTGGCGCAGAATCCATCGGCCCATTATAAAAGGTACTATCGAACTTAATTGGCCCTTTATGATATTCAATTACAGATTCTACTCCTACTAACGGAAAAGGTATCGCGATTGCTGGTTGTCCGTGTACAACTGCATGCTCACCAATTAAGATTAGTTTGCTATTCGCAATTCCAATTCCACTTTTTTCTGTTGTTATTAATTTATTTGTGATTGTTAGTTTTTCTGTACTCATTTTGAATATTGTTCCACCAATTCTTTAGCTTTACCTACACGGATTTCCTTTAACTTAACTAATTGTTCAGCTATAATATCAATCATCTCCCCAGTAGCGCCAGCAGCTATCGCAACAGATCGAGAATGCAGGGCCATATGACCTTTTTGAATTCCATCTGTTACTAGAGCTTTTAAAGCACCGAGATTTTGTGCTAAACCTACTGCAACAATAATTTGTGCAAGCTCGGAAGCAGATTCTATATTTAACATTTTATGCGCTAATTGTGAAATCGGATGTACACGAATCGCTCCACCTACTGTGCCAATAGACATTGGTAATTCTAATTCTCCTACCAAATTACCCTCCTGATCAACTGACCATTTCGTCATGGAACGATAACTTCCAAAACGTGATGCATAGGCATGAGCTCCCGCTTCAACCGCACGCCAATCATTACCAGTCGCAATGACAACTGGATCAATGCCATTCATAATCCCTTTATTATGTGTTACTGCCCGGTATGGGTCAGAGTCTGCGAATTCAAATGCATGCACTACACCATCGCGCACTTCTTCACCAGAGTATTCGCCTGTAGTTAATAATTTAGGGGGGATAACACATGTAGCCTTTGCGACACAGCGATCAGCAAGATTAGATAAAATACGTAGGTATACTTTACCTGCCGTAAGCTCTTCGACTGTCGGAGCCAACGATTCAACCATAGTGTTTATAATATTGGCACCCATTGCGTCACATGTATCAATATATAAATGTAATACAAGCATTGTTCCGTAGCTGGAACCAGGTGAATCATTTAGAATACGTACATCTAAATCCCTTGCTCCCCCACCTCTGGCTACAATACTAGGATAAGCAGCATTAGCTGCCTCTATTAATTCATTTTTAGCTTCTAACAATACATTCTTTGCAGCATCGAAATCTGGACAACCAACTACTTGGATTTGTCCAATCATGACTCTATCTGAAGCTTCTGTTTTAAAACCACCTGCATCTCTTACAATTTTAGCAATGTGACTTGCAGAAGCGACAATTGATGGTTCCTCAACAACCATTGGTATTATATAGTCTTTCCCGTTAATTAAGAAGTTCAATCCTAATCCTAACGGAAGTGGGAATGTTCCTATAACATTCTCAATCATTTTATCTGCAGTATCGATTGGTAATGCCTCCTGTGATGTTAAGACGCTTAAGTCATCTTCAGATAGCTCAAGTGCCTCCTGCAACAGCTCTCTTCGTTCTTCAACTGTTCTTTTATAAAATCCAGGAATCCTAGAAGATCTCATACCAACCATCCTTTAATAGTATCTATTTATTTAGTAAGAACTTGTTTCATTCTTTATTTTATATAAAGAATTACTCTATCTATTATGTTAAAAAACAGTATAAAATGCAAATAAAAAAAAAAGGTTACGAAAGAATCGTAACCTTGCATGATTTCACGTATTTATATGATGAGCCATGAAGGATTCGAACCTTCGACCCTCTGATTAAAAGTCAGATGCTCTACCGACTGAGCTAATGGCTCATGTTATCAAGTGGTTCTAAGTTAGTCTGAGCGTTTTTATATAATCGGCGGCTTCTTTGTGTTCCATAAATAAAAAAGTCCCAGAAAATAAAAAAAGCTGGGCTACCAGGATTCGAACCTGGGAATCACGGGACCAAAACCCGTTGCCTTACCGCTTGGCTATAGCCCAATAATGTAAATGGTGGAGGGGGGCAGATTCGAACTGCCGAACCCGAAGGAGCGGATTTACAGTCCGCCGCGTTTAGCCACTTCGCTACCCCTCCATATAGTTAACATATTAATATGTTTTTATACAAAAAAATGGTGCCGGCCAGAGGACTTGAACCCCCAACCTACTGATTACAAGTCAGTTGCTCTACCAATTGAGCTAGGCCGGCATGGTATTAACTCACCTATTCATTTTATCACGCTTGCCTGATGACCCCTGTATCTTCCAGCATATTCATGGATGTGTATGCTTCGGGGTTACTCGTAGCTGATTCGGTAGAAGTATTGCTCGTTGCTCTACCAATTGAGCTAGGCCGGCATGGTGAAGAACTATCTAGGTTTAAATGGTGGAGGATGCAGGGCTCGAACCTGCGACCCCCTGCTTGTAAGGCAGGTGCTCTCCCAGCTGAGCTAATCCTCCACATGGTGACCCGTACGGGATTCGAACCCGTGTTACCGCCGTGAAAGGGCGGTGTCTTAACCGCTTGACCAACGGGCCAGTTCATTTATTCAACTTGTCTTAGCAGTCAACGAATTTTATTATATACAGATTTCTACACTTTGTAAAGAGAAAAATGATATTTTTTTATAAAAAATTTTCATCCCCCGTAAAACCCTTGATACACAAGGGAGTATCCCCCTAATAAAATTAATAAATTAAGAAATAAATTGGTTTTTCATTTAAAAAGTGATAAATTATAGTTAGGTACTAATAGTTAATCACAATGGAGGTTCCAAATGACTGAACTATTAAAGGATAAAAACATTGTTGTTATGGGTGTTGCCAACGAAAGAAGTATTGCATGGGGTATTACAAAATCACTCCATAATGCTGGAGCAAACCTTATATTTACTAACAGGCAAGAAAGATCGTATAAAAAACTAACTAAGTTATTAGAACAAAATGATATCGAGGCTAAACTCATCGTTACCTGTGATGTTGCGGACGATGCAAGTATAAGCAACGCTTTTAATGAGATAAAAGAAAAGGTTGGGGTTATACACGGACTTGTCCATGCCGTCGCATTTGCAAACCGCGATGAACTGAAAGGTGATTTCAGCGATACATCAAGAGAGGGATTTTTATTAGCACAGGATATTAGTGCATTTTCTTTAGTTGCTGTCACAAAAGCAGCAAAAGAACTAATGACTGAAGGTGGCAGTATCGTTACGCAAACATATTTAGGTTCTGAAAAAGTAATTCCTAACTATAATGTAATGGGAGTTGCCAAAGCTTCTTTAGAAGCAAGTGTTAGATACCTAGCCGAAGATGTTGGAAAACATGGTATTCGCGTAAACGCAGTATCTGCTGGACCTATTCGGACCTTAGCAGCAAAAGGTGTCTCTGGGTTTAACGAGAAACTAGGCATGGTGGAAGAAAAAGCACCTTTACGCCGTAATGTTGACCAGGACCAAGTTGGAGACGCTACCCTATTCTTTATCAGTGACCTTTCTCGTGGTGTAACCGGAGAGGTGCTACATGTCGATTCAGGTTACCACATAATTGGTGGCTAATTTTACTAATCCATAATCAATCATAGACGCTTACTAAAAATGCTTTAGTAAGCGTTGTTTTCTATTTAGATAAGGAAATACAGGGGGGATTTGAATGGGAGAGTGGTTTGCTAGTAAGGCAGTATCATCTTTTCATTTATGGGGGATCCACCACCTATTCATGGTATTCTTATTTATTTTTGGAGTTGTATTACTACTAATTTGCTCCAACAAATGGATTACCAATAAAAGGACATCTAATTTTTTTAGGATGGGGTTATTGATCACCTTAGTTTCCTCTGAACTTAGTTACCAAACATGGGGGATATTAAACGGAAGTTGGAATCCGCGTGAATTCCTTCCCTTTCAACTATGTAGCATAGCGGGAATCCTTACTATGCTTGCACTAACCAAAAATAAGAAAATCATTCAAGTTATCCTATTCATCGGCATTGTACCCTCCTTCCTCGCGGTTGTAACACCAGAATTACACCATGGTTTTCCTCATTTTCGATTTTGGCAGTTTTTTATACACCATTTCATTTTATCCTGGGCTTGTATATTTTTAGTCCTAACATCTAAGATAAAAATCACCTTTAAAAAGACAATAGAGTCCTATCTTTACCTTTTATGTTATGCAGCAATTATCAGATTCTTTATCAATCCAATTTTTGACGCCAATTTTCTTTTCTTAGCTAGAACACCTTCAACCAGTACACCGCTAAATTTTCTCGGAGATGGATTTTGGTACTATTTTAATCTTTGTATGGTTGGGTTACTTGTATTCATAGCCATCTATGGTGTTTATAATGCGCTATATCAATTCAGGAGAAGAAACAGGTGACAACCCCTTCTGAAACACCAATTACGCTTATACAGCCATTTTTGATTAAATAATGAGATACATTATCTAAAGTATATGACCAATAAAAAACTACCACAGACTTTTGGAAAAGTGTATGGTAGTTTTTATTATGCCTATAGAATAGATAGAAATCTTCTACGCAGAATACTTCACGAAACAAATAAAAAAACAACCTAACCTCTTTATTTAGAAGTTAAGCTGCTTTAAAGAGCTTCCAAGCGGACTTGAACCGCTGACCCCCACCTTACCATGGTGGTGCTCTACCGACTGAGCTATGGAAGCATAATAGAAAATTAAACATAAAAATGGCTCCACAGGTAGGATTCGAACCTACGACCGATCGGTTAACAGCCGATTGCTCTACCACTGAGCTACTGTGGAATAATATAAATTACGTATCTTTTCATGGAAGCATTTTTTGATGCTCTCGGCGAGAATAATGCTTATTCTGAGGAACAATAGTTTAATACAATATATGACTATTATGTGCAATATTCTATTTTATATACAAAAAATTGCCTGGCAACGTCCTACTCTCGCAGGGGCAATGCCCCAACTACCATCGGCGCTGAGAAGCTTAACTTCTGTGTTCGGTATGGGAACAGGTGTGACCTTCTCGCCATCATCACCAGACAATGGTTT
>NZ_JBCPXV010000065.1:0-13894 GCF_039581225.1 Ornithinibacillus proteolyticus
CACTTCTTAAATCATTCCCATTTAAATATACTTTACGTCCTACATAATCAATCTCTAGCATGTCACCAGCAATAAAGTTATAGTTTAGTAGGATATAAAGTCCGTTTGATGATTCCAGTGTAAATCTGGATTGCGGAACAGTAAAATTCACTCTTACTTTCCATGGTGTTTCTGTTTGTCCTGTGATTACATGTGATGTTACTTCTGTTGTTATGGGTAGTTGTTTGGTTTGTCCCCTTTTAGCTGAGTCGGTACAAAGGAAATAAAGTTTCCCTACAATTGAGTTTGTTTCTTCATCGGGTATTTCTCCTCTTTGTAATGTTGCAATAAAATATTTACGCTCATCAGTAAATTCAAGTCGTTTTTTGCTTCCTACTAATAATCCATTCAAACGGTTAAAACGTTCCCTAAACCCCTTATTGGTTTTATCTTCTAGTAAAAATTGAACCGGTATCTCTCTAACATCATAGGTGTACCTTTTCTCTCTCTCTCCACTTTGATGAGGCATTCTATATCTTTCAATTCTCCTTGGTAAAATTCCTCTACCACCTACTGATAAGGTTACAAATCTACCGTTACTATCTGTTAATAATTCATCAAGGTTGTGGTCATTAAATATTGTTTGTAACGACAGAAGGGTGCTTTTTCCTTCTGCCGTTACAGTATCTATAAAATTATACATACACACCCTCCTATCTAGATAGTTTTCTTTTTCTATATGCTTTTCTATCTTGAACATTAGATATATCGTCAACAAACGCGTTAAACTCGCTATTACCAATTTTTACGGTAATATGCGCCGGTTCCCTAGATATAGTCATTTCATTTGCATACTCAAAACGCATTTGCCTTTGCGATTGTGCTTGGATTCCATTTACTTTACCAGCTATATCAATCACTGGTAAATTTCCATTTATAGCATCACTTGCAGTACTTGCAATTCCGATCATTGACTTCTGAACACCTCGCTTCATTTTGTCAATACCGATAATATATCCTGCCATCGTATCGTCGCCGATACCCATAAACAAACGAGATGGTGACTTAATACCAAGAAAACCTAGTACACCATTTACGGCGTCTTTAGCAGCATTTAAAGCAGAATCAGCTAAATCCCTTGCTTTTTGACCAATTCCTTTTATCATTCCAGCAATTAGGTCTTTACCAGCACTAACAAAATCATCGACTTTCTTTTTGACTGCATCTACTCCGTCAGTTACAACATCCTTAGCCGCATTCGCAACTTCCTTCGTTTTTTCCCAGATACCGCTCGCTAGACTTTTAATTAAATCCCATCCTGCAGCTACAACTTTATAGAGTACACTTCCAATACCCTTAATCAATTCCCACACAATTTTTACTGCTGCCTCAAATATCTGTGGTAATGCTTCAATCAGAGCTCCTGCAAGCGCAATAATTATCTCTAATCCTGCTTGCAGTAATGACGGAATAGAATCTATTAAACCTTCGATTAAAGCCATCAAGATCTCAATTCCAGCGTCTATGATCGTTGGTAACAATTCTACAAACGTGTCAATCAACGCCATAAGAATTTCAATACCTGCCTCAATCAAAGCTGGGATTACTTCAATCAAGCCATCGATTAAAGCAGTTAATAACTGTATTCCGGCGTCAATTATCAAAGGTAGGTTCTCTATCAATACGTTTAACAATGTAGTAAGTATTGTAATGGCCGCATCAATGATTAGTGGTAAATTTTCAATAAAAACATCGACTAGTGTTGTAAGAATCATGATTCCTACCCCAATTAGCATTGGCAACATGTCCATCCATGCATTAATTAGGGTCATAAGGATTGTAATTCCTACTTCTATTAGCATTGGTAACAAGCTAGTAAACGTTTCTACTAACGTTTGTATAATTTCGATACCAGCTTCTATAATGCTAGGTAATGCTAATACAATGCCATCGATTAAGGTTGTTAAAGCACTTACTCCTGCTTCAATCAGTCCTGGAAGTGCTTGAACGATGGAATCAATAAATTTTGTTAGAATTTCAGTGCCCTTTTGAACTAAACTAGGCAATGATTTTGATAATCCTTTGATGAATTCTACGACGATATCTGAGCCAATCTCAATTGCAGATACTAGCATTTTGGATAGGTTGTTGATAAATCCAACGCTCATTTCAGCCGCGTTATCTATGGCATCACCAAAATCCATTTCACCCTTAAATACCTTTAACATATCGGTAAAAATGTTGGTTCTTGTTGCTAAGAATGTTAATCCGCTGATTAACCATCCGATAGGTCCCGATACTCCCAAAAGTAATAACCCTATTGTTTTCAACGGACCAATTAATGCACTAAATACACCCTCAACACCAGCAGATTCTTTAAACCGCTGAAAGAACCCTGATACGTTTTGAACAATGTCACCAAGCCATTCCATTGCACTATTAAAAGCATTGACTGTTCCAGTTGCTAAGCTATCGACAAAAGACCTTATGCCTTCTCCTAACGAGACAAAAAATGCACCAACTGTTGATATAACGGGCATTAATCCTTCAAATGCTGATTTTATCGCACCCCAAACAGATAATACGATTTCGCGGAAGGTCTCGTTAGTTTTCCATAGATACACAATCATGGTTGCTAAACCAACAAGAATACTAATAATAGCAATAATCGGATTCGCCTTCATCGCACTCCATAAGTGCATAAAAGAAGGGGCTACAGTATCTAATGTGCCTTTTAAAAATGCGAAAGAACCAGCAATTGAAAAGACGCTTGCTACTTTTGTGATAGCAAAGAATGTACCAAAACCTGTTGCTAGTCCTAATATCAATGGAATTAAGGGTTTTATATACCCGATTAGGGCGAAAAACGCATTTCCTACTGGTTCAATTACTTTTGCGGCATTTTTAAGTGTATTCTCCATGAAGGAACCGAAATTCGCTATCATGCCTCGCATGTCTTCCAAACCGTTGTCAGTCAGTAGCTTGTCAATCGCTTCAATGATCGCTATAACTCCCCTTGCGGTTGCCGCTCTCATATTAGCAAATGAACCACTCCAAGATGCGCCTGCCTCTTTTGCAGCGCCTTCTATTGCACCAAAATTAGCAGTACCATTTTTTAGAGCAGCATTCATTACATCCATGAACTCATCTGCTCTAAGTTCACCTTTTTGCATTTGCGCCGCAACTTTTTCAACTGATTTTCCTGTCGCATCAGCATATATCTGCATGGCAGGAATGCCAGCTTCGGCCAATCGGTTCATGGTATCCATTTGAACTTTACCTTTAGCCGTCATTTGCGCTAGGGCTGTTGTAACGCTGTTAAATGTTTCGTTCGAACCATCACCATAAAACGCTACTGCATCACCCCATCTAGCAACGGACTCTGTAGCCTTGTCTACATCCATATTTGATGTAACAAAACCTTGTACTGATGATGCAGCCACGTCTAAGCCGTAAGCAGTACCAGTTACGATATCACTCGTTTCTTCCAGTACTTTATTAGCCTTACTTGCTGACCCAGTCATAACTGTCATAACTCGCTCGAATTGTTCCATTGTATCGATACGGTCAAAAGCTTTACCGACAGCGCTTCTTAAAGTGGCAAAAATACCTACAGTTGCAGCAACACCAGCAATCGTCTTAACTAACGAACCGACGCTCAAACTAGTTTTCTTACTTGTTTTATCAACACCTTGAAGGCTGTTTGTTGCGTTTTGGAAGGCTTTAGCGAATTGGTCAACGCCTACTGCCTTTAAATAGGCCTCTACGGAATATGTTTCCAATTACCTTACCTCCCTCCACTATTTACTTTTGCGGCGATTTTTGCCATTCTCCGCATTTGTGGAGTGATTGCATTCTTATCATCCTGATCTACTTCTTTTAGGCGTTTCGCGTAATCAAAAAAGTCCTCGAATCGTTTATAGATTGGGACTTGTTTTTTACCTTGTTCTTTTGTAAGGGTTACCTGGTGATTTATCCACGCTTGTTTATGCATATCGTAATCTTTGTCTACTCTCGCTAGATTAAAAGCCTTCATTCTCATTTGATATTCATATAGCGTTGTAACTTCGATATCATAAAGAGATTCATAGCCTAAATAGCGAAAGCAATTGATTATAATCTGCTCATACGTTTTGATTGATTGGTTTCTTAGGCCTTTTTGTCGATTTTTGCGTTTTCTCGAAAGTGTTTGATTGTTGACGCTACTACCTGAGACTTTCCCATTTCATCCAGTAGGTTTTTAAATAGCTTTTCCAATCCGTCGTTATCCTCTGCGTACTGTTCTACTGCTTCATCGATTTCATCGGATGTAAATCCAACATGTGCAGATGCAGCCTTAATTACTTCTGATATAGCAACTGGATTGCGTTGTTCAAGATTCATGAATGCAAAACTTACACCCATACCAAACTCTAATCCTTGATAATCTACTTTATAAACCTCATCTAGTGATCTACAAAACTTTAATCCAAACTTTAATTTCACGTCTTTGCCATTAATTTTAAAATTCATTCGAATTCTCCTCTCAAATTTAAAAGATTAAAAAGAGAAGGCTTTAACGCCCTCTCTTATGATCCACTGTTAACTTGTTCCTCTAATGCTTGTACTTGTGCGACTAAATCATTCCATTGCTGTTCGCTTGGGAAACCGTCAGCGCCGGGATCTCCTTTGTCGCCTTTTGGACCCTGTGGACCGGGTACACCAGAAGCTTGTCTTACTAATTTAGCAATATCCCCACTAGATACTGCTTCTGCAACAAAACCAATACCTTCACCTTCTGATGCCACGATTACACCATTAGCCCCAACTTCAACATGCTGCCCAGCTGTTAAGTCCTCTCCTGCTTCCACTTCCCAAACAGGGTTGTTTTTCATTGTAACGATCACTTGTTCATCAGCTTTTAATGTCTTCACTGATACAAAATCAGGGGTACCTCCAACTGCTGTAATTGATAACTCTGTAATCCCGTTACCACCAGATAGAGACAGCAATCGATAAGCTGCAACTTCCTCTGTTACTAATGCTCTAAATGTACTCATTACCCCTCAACTCCTTCTGGTGGTTGCGAACCGGAAATAGTGTCTTGGAATGCATATTGAACAGCCTCTTGTTGTTCATCTGTAAGTGTGGCATAACCGAATTGAGGCGTTAGTTCAATCGCAAAATCCCCCGAATATGTTGCTTCATCTTCTGCACCATTGTCGGAACTCCAACTAGTCATATAGCCTTGGCAATAGATAGCAGGGTATTTTCCGTCCTCGTTCTTTAGATCCTCGTCCACTGTCACTTCCCACAGTTCTAACTTTTCTCCTTCAAAAACAGCTTCCAATAGCATAGATGCCACCGGGTCTTCTTTCGCTTGAATCGCTTCAATTCCAGTAACTTCACTTTCTAGCTCATTTAACTTTCTGATTGTTCCATCCTTCGTAACAATCGCATCAGCATCTCTCGAAAAGTCGAAAGTATGACCTGTTTGAAATGACAACTTGGCTGCCTCTGTATTAGCTTCACTTAATTTACGAAAAAGAAGAATTTTGTTTTTACCTTCTAACATAGCTCGTTTCGGATCCATTTTATTGCCTCCTAATTAAATCTAAATTCTACTTCGATAATTCCGTGCCATAACGGTTCTTCTGCTGTACTATCAATGAGTATTTGTGCATTAACACTTCTAACAGCAATATTATAGTTATCAGCACGTTTGATGCGGCGAAACTCTCTTTTTAGTGCATTCATCATGTCCGTTAATTCGCGTCTTTTCTTGCGTGTTTGATATATGTGTATAGTTTGATTAACTAATCCGTATATCACTGACTTTGTAGGGAAATCTTGGTCAAATTGTTCACCCACATATACAAAAGGATATTCAGTGCCCTCTGGTGGCAAATAATCGAATGTCCTATAACCTAAATTCATCGACGTTAAAAACACTGTGTCAAAAATTGCTTGTTGAGGCGACTTCACTTCCACTAACCTCACCTACTTCATTAATCTTTTCATGTCTCTTTTAAATTTTTCTTTTTGCGGATAGTATGCAGGACCAACAAAGGGCTGCGCATCCATATAGCGAGTTCCTTTTTCCAAGAAGTAGGAATAGTGTGTTCCAGGCGCTACATGTGCGGTGAATCCATTATCTTTGATGATTAGCTTAATAGATCGTTTCGTAGTACCAGTTTGATAACCCTTTACAAAACTAGCTTTTCTAACCATTGACCTTTGCATTTCTGATCCGTTCATCTTGATGACATTTTTTACATCATTTAAACTAGCATTTCGCTTCAACTTATCAGCTAGTTCAACTACCCCTTTAAATTGCAAGATTCCTTTAGCCATTAGAGACACCTTCCAAGTAAAAAACGCCTTTCCGATAATCGGATTGGCGTTTTACATTATATTTTTTTATTTTTGTATTCTTAATGCCATCTACATAGCTTATTTCTTTGATTTCCACGTAATCAACATGGCCATGGTAAGGTTGTTGCAATCGAGCGACAGTAAGCTTTTTATCCAATTCTCCAAACAGTTGTATGGTTCTCTCGGTACCTAGAGCAGACAATTTACAAGGAACTGTTGTTTTTATAGGCTCGCCTTCCACGTATTCACCTTTTACAGGATCGTAATAAGAATCGACCTCTTTTACAAACGTTATACGGTCAGCAAAGCGCATTAGATGAACAACACCTTTCCTCTTCCCGTTGGCTCGGGGCCATTACTTTCCTTGTGCGCTTCGATTATATCTTGATAAGGTACGAATTCATCTTTCAAGTCGTAAAAATCAGTTTTATGGCCTTCAACTGTTTCCGACTTCATTCCTTCAGCACCTAGCCTGTTGTACCGTCTAATAACAATCTCCACAATAATAAATTGCAGTTCAGTAGGCACCTCTTTGCCTAACAATGCCTTTAAATGACTGGTTACATTTTCAATTAAAATATCCAGGACAGCATCTTGTAGATCGTCCTGGATATTTAGTAAGGTTTTAATTTTTTTTAACATGCTATCGCCCCTTTAGGCTTAGCCTTCTACGCCATCAACTGGTGGTGCAGAGCCATCTAGTACATTAGCAATAAAGATTTGATTCGCTGTTGGGAAAGATGGCATAGCTAACGCTACAGCTTTAGTCCAACGAGCAACAGGATCTTGCGTATCATAGATTTGCGCTACGATGTTTCCAAAGTTTTCAAAAGTAGCTGTTTTATTATATTGCATATTAGCTTCTTCCGGAGTGATACCAAATACTGTCTTACCTAGTTCTCCACCCGGTAACAATACTAAAGAGTTTTCCGGGAAGAACCTTTGTGTAGCGTAAGAGCCATCATTCTTTTGTACTCGGAATACTCTATCATCAGTAGCAATAGCTGGTAATCCCTGCTCTTGTAAGAATGTGTTTAATTCCGCATTCGTAACAAGGCGAGCGCTGTTTACTCCAAAGATAGCTTTACGAACGGATTTATGACGTTTAAGTGTATTAAACACTTTACGTGATGTAAGTATACGCTCTGGTGTAACGCCACTTAATCCAACAATTTTGTTCACCCATTTATCTAGGTCGTCTAGTGGATCCGTATTAGGGTCAGACCAAACATCAGCGCCACTAAGTGTAGTTTTTTGATCTTCAGTAACACCATAATCAATCGTTCCAGTAAATCCATTTTCATTAAGTGTTAATTTACCAGTTGAAATAGCTTCAAAGCGCATACGTTCGATACGTGTACGTACTGAATTAACCATGTTGTCAACATCGTTATAGATACGGTCAATTACTCGTTGTACTTCCGCATCAGTTCTTGCGCGTGTCATTGCTTGAATTAAACGCTCACCCATTTTGATTTTACGTTTAATTAAAGCTGGCTCCATAGTCATTTCTTCTAATCCATCACGAGAGCCAACTTGTGCCTCTGTATCATAAGCGTGTACGGATGCAGATACAGGTGCAGCATTACTTCCTAGCAAGTATTTAATCTCGAATTCTTCTGTTCTTTCTTCCGGGAATAGTCCATCACCTACAGATAATGGATATTCGCGATTTTGTACATAATCTTGTAGCGCTTGGTCTGTTAGAAAATTTTCAACGTTGCTAGAACTTCCTTCTGCAAAAAATTGTAGATTAAGCTTCAATGTACGATTCATAATTATTCGTCCTCCTCAGTTACGTTGTATTCCTCAAATACGATAAGTTTTAACGCTTTTTTTGCTGCATCTGACACTGTTTCTGGTAAGCGAGATTCATAGACATAACCCTCTACCATAACCCCAACAGGTTGGTTGTTAAATGTTACATCTACATCATGCAGAACAATACCTTCTGCGGTTCCATCATTTGCAGGATACACAGTACCTGCTTTTACAATTTTGCGACCTTTGTCATCTTCCACACCCATGTCCTGGGTAGCAGTGCGAGTACGAGATACAATTTTGTCGCTTGATACAAATGCCGGTTGGCTGTTATACGTTACTTTGTTTGATACAAACATTTATTCCACTCCTTATTTTTGCGCCCATATATCAGGGGCTTTATTTTGTTGTTTGTCTTTTTGATTACGCAATTGAGCAATAGTATTGGTGCCCTTGCCTGTTCCACCGCCGCCACCTGGAGGGGTATCTTGACGTAATTTTTCTTTTACTGCTGCATTTACTGCTTCATCAAAGGCTTTCTTAAAATTGTTGATGTTTTCGAGTGTGTTTTCAGCATTATCAGCAAGTAAAAAGTCTGCAAAACTAGAAGGAAGTCCTTTGCCTGTTAAATCGGTAATGGCATCAGCTTTTAATTGCTTGCGCTCTATTTCTGCCTCTCTAGCTGCTAACTCCTTTTCACGTTTGGACATTTCTTCTTCCTTGCGTTCCTTCTCTGATAGCTTAGAAAGGCGTTCTTTTTCCTCTAAAGCCTTTTGAATAGCTTCTTGTTGTTTTTCTTCCCACTCTTTTTGCTTTTTCTCAAGAGCCTTCGCTAACTTACGGTCTGATTCAGATTCAATTTTCTTTTGAAGTTCTTCTGCTGTAAGTTCTACTTTCTCTTGTTGGTCAGTACCTTCTCCCTCTCCACCAGAGTCAGTACCTTCGTCTCCCGAACCTTCGCCATCTCCACCATCAGCAAAGAATTGCAAATTAAGTCTTAATGGCTCTGGGAACATTAAGTTCTTGCTATCAATAACATTTTTCATCTTTTCAATATCACTTTTTAACATTTCGAGTATCCTCCTTATCCCACATACGTTTTCTCACTCCATATTTCATCGCATTAAAAAAAGCCCCAAAAACGCCATTACAGCCCTTTTACGACTTTCTGAATGCAATTTACTCTATTTAGCTCGTAAAACCCATGTACGATTGATTTTTGGCATAAATAAAAAACATTTTAATGACTTGCTTAGGTCATATTATGGGTAAGGATTTGCACCTTACATGTTGTATGCACCGTTATTATGTCCCAACATACAACTACTCCGTCTGGAACTAGGGCCGAGTTTATTTAGCGTCTACCTATTCCGCCACCATAAAAAGCACCCAGCGCTTAACTGCTAGGTGCAAATTAACCAATGATATTCAATTGCTCAGAATCACCATGAGATAACCCGCGAATAAATACGTTTTTATTCATTACATGTACCAAGTCATCAGTATAGCTGCGCTCGTAAAACGCTTGTTTTTCATCGAAAGAACGACTAGGAATACAAATAGTTTCTTGAACTCCCTCAGCTTCGATTCCAACAAAGACAAATGGTGCTTTTTCTTCTCTTGCTTTATCAAACTGCCCAATAAGTTGCTCTTTAGTTAAACTCATATTCTCACCACCTCTCGATATACAAAGGCTACTCACCCAGTAGCTAGGAGATATGGATCACTTCCTTTCTGCTTGTTTCAACCCTTCTTTAAATCCATATGCCGCTAAGTATTCTGCGTGTTTATGGGCTTTCGTTGAATATATACCAAACAAAAACGCGTTTATTCTAAACATTGTTTTGTGATAAAGTGTTTTCATAGATATCCTTCTTACTTCAAAATACATTATAGCCCCCTACTCTCTAAATCTTTTTCAAAAGCATCTCTATCAAATGCACCCGCAGTAGCACATCGACATCGAGGGTGCATCGGATACATATTCTTGCCAATTTCCATTTCTGACAACTTGAATATTTCTCCATCCAATGCAGAACAAATAGGACATGCTGTAGGCTCTGCAATGTACTCATATGCATGAAAGTCCGCTTGCTCCATGCTATCTTTGAAAACATCTGCTTGTACTCTTGCGGATTCAGTGATTAATAACCTTTCAGACTCATAGATACTGGAACCAACTACCTTCCTTAGTTCCCTAGCCAGTTGGCGAGGATTTAAACCTTGTATAATTCCTCTACTCAACAATTTGTCCAATTCCGACCTTAAAACGTCTTGATTAGACCATATGCGATCAGACCAAGTAGCATTATGAAATGATGTATTTACTATTGCTTCAACATTCTCAGCAGGAGAAGATAGCGTTTTTCCTAAAATTCCGGATTGTCTTTGGTATTCTTCCCTAGCGATTCGTGTCAAATTTTCATAAAAGATTCTTTGTTCATCACTAGATAACGCGATGAGTTCTAGCCTTATATTTTGTTTGAGCAGTTCTAAACGATTTATTTGCATAGTCAAGTTATATATGCGCATTTCTTCATTTGCACGGCTAGTAAAGTTACGTTCTCTTACATACCGTTTTGCTTTACGCTCATATCGTTTAATATCTAGTTCAGATACCCGTTTTCTTGCTTCTTCCATACTAATTCCTTCTTTTCCACTATAACGGCTGTAGAAGGCTTCTATTTGTTCCTCAATAAGGTCAATGGCATCTTGGTATTTTTCATTAATTTGAGCAATAACCATTTGATCGTTCTTGATGGATTTTTGGATATGTTTGAGTTCCCTGTCACGCCAATATGAATTAGCCATCTGGTGTCACTTCTTCATCAGATTCAGATTGGTTATTTTGGAAATCGTACGTGCTTGGCCTTCTTCTTTTAATTTCCTCTCTCATTCGCTCCAATTCCTCACTAGGATTCTCTACAATCGACAATAGTTTCAATTTCGTTTCGTCTGACAAATCTCCACCAAGTTTTGTAAATGCTTCAATCTCATCCTTAAGCGATTTCGGCAGATTAGGAGTAAACGTAATACTTAAATCATTAACGTTGAACGACCCTTCTGCAGCTAATGTCATGATGTTATTAACTAATCGGTATCGATTACGCAATGACTTCTTGAATAATCGTTCTTTGGTTGCTCTTTTCTGCTCTAGCGCGAATAATTTATACTTCATTGCCTCACCAGATTGATTAGAGGCAAAATGCTGGTCATCCATGTTAGGGGTTGCTGTGAACATGTGAGTGTCATTTTTCACTCTATCTTTATAGGATTCTGTTCCTTGCACATCGTACTTTTTATAAATATAGTCTGCATCTGCTTGCTGCTGTTGACCATTTGCGCTCGGTTCAATCTTAAGGAAAAGAATGTTTTTCTCTTTCATATCCTTCGCTTCGTCAACATCTAAATCAAGATTTCCGATAATTTTAAGCATCGCATCGTTTAAATCGGTCATATAATTTGCTGTATCTGATTGCGCCTCGTCATATAAATCTATTAAACTTAATACTTTTTCAAAGTCGCCTCGTCGGAATCTGTTATTACTATACTCAATGATTGGAACGCCACCAAAGGCATGTTTACTCTCCTTTTGTTCTGTCAGCTTTCCTTCGTTATCGATTTTGAATTCGTGAATGCTGTCACTCGTATAAACGATCACTATTTTTTCATCGCTGAATTGATTTCTAAAATACCTAACCCCTGCAATTGGTAACTTTTCTACCGTATCATCATAAACAACGAATGTTTCCATCACATCTAGCTTGGTAAACCTTATTTCATCTTGATGATTTCGATAAAGCAACTCATAAGCACGTCCATATATTGATTGGTCAAGCACCAAATCACTGTTATGTTCATCCGCATCGTTAGTTCGATTGATATTTCGTATTGTTTCGTTAATATCCTTGTCCTTATATTCCGTCTTGAGTGGGATACCCACCATAAAACCTTGTATAAAGTCTGAAACGTATTCAGCAAATGGGTGTGTTGCTCTATGATCGGATAAATGCTCCTCACGTCTGCGTCTGTCTTGTAATACAGTGGTGTTATTACCCTCATAGTAGTCCTGTAACTCTTTTAGGCGTGGTCGCTGGTTACTTTCGTGATGATTAATCATATTCATTAAAGCTTCCTTGTTTTCAACTAAATCAGCAGCACTAGAGTACGTATAATGCATGTTAGCTTCATCTGAAAATCGCTGGAATGGGTTTGTTTTTACAATAGTTGTTTCCATTGGCTTGCACCTCCTTATAATCCAAGTGATTGTATAGCTTTGTATGTTTGTTTATGATCTTTAAGGTCAACCACCTCATAATCATCTAGGCCGTACCATATAGCACTAAAAGTATGAGGATCTATATTAAATTCGTCATAGATAGTGTTTCCATTTCTGTCTTTCTTGTAAGTGAGATTCTTTAACTCTCTAATCGTGTTAGGGCAGTTGTTAGAGCAAACGATTTTCGTAAATCGTTTAACCTTTTTTGTGTTTTGTAATCTTGATCCCTTAGGTTTATGAGCTCCAGATATATTCATACCCCTTTTTTGGAGGTAATAAATTGTTTTCGGTTCTGCTGAGTCACCTTTCACTTTTTCTTTAGTTTGAGTAAACTCTTTTAAATCGTCAGCAATCTCCACATCGGTTTTCCCTTTACTGTAGTACTCCCAATAGATATATAGAATCTTCTCTTTATCATCGATTGCCATTCTAACAAGTGCATTGTGAGATTCCTCAAACCCAAAATCCATCCCTGCTCGATATAATGGCTTGTAAATCGCATTAATAGTAGCCATTACCTCATCGTGTGGTCTAGTTTCAAACTGCGGTAATACCTTAGTTCCAGAAACGCCAAAACGACCTTTCCTAGCAACTCGGTAAAGGTCTAAATCATATACTTTAGTTTTTTCAAGTTCCTGGACATAACTTTGCGGTAAGAATAGGTTATCGTCTGCTGTAGAATGGTGATAATAGGTGTCATCAACTACAACGGTACGCTTCTCATATAGAACCTCATCATCTAGGATAGTGATTTCGTCCTCTTGCCCTTTATTTTTGATAAAGAAATGAGAATAAGTCCAATTCCCCTCATCAACAGGATTCGTTGTTAAGATCATGTGTAAGCTTAGCTTAGGATGTCTTAAACGACCAATCAATTCTTTAAACCCTGCATATTTGATTTCAGAGCATTCCTCAAGCCATATCAACGATACATTGTTAATAGACTTTAACTTCATTGGTTTATCCATGCCCTTGAATATGATCTTGCTACCATTTGGAAATCTTACTTGCAAAGGTGAAGTGGTGCATTTAATTCTGTTGCTTAAGTCCATTTCCTCAATGATTTCTTCAAATAATGAGTAAGTCGATTCCCTATGAGTTTCATATACTTCACGGACCACTAACGCTGTTCGTTTTTCTTCTAACAATTTGAGTATTATTTTTAGAGCTGTATGATAACTTTTACTGCTGCCATAACCACCAACTAAGAACTGGAATTTCTGTTTCCAATCAAAAAGAAAATTTTCAAAGTGTGGATTCACTTCTTTTTCAATCATGATCCATCACCTTTTCGCTTGATTAAAATTTCAATTGGCTTATCTTTATCAGAGTCTCCTAATTTATCGATTTCAGATTTTGTTTTGTCTATATTTAGTTGCATTAGTTCAAGTTTTAGTTTACGTTCGTCATCATCATGGGCTAGATCGTTGAATTGTTTAATAAGATTACGTAATTCGGACATTGCTCTAGATTGCGCTGTTAAAAATGTAGCTTGCCTATCCCAAGCAAATTGGAATTCAT
>NZ_JBCPXV010000066.1:0-12735 GCF_039581225.1 Ornithinibacillus proteolyticus
TTCATTGAAAATGCCTCTATACTACTACCGCGCTCCGCTTGCTGGCCTCATCTTTGGTGTTGAAGTCGTAAGACTTCAACACCAAAGATGAGGTATATGTTCTCCCATAAACATTTTACTCTAACTTTTACGTATCATGATTTAACTCTACTTAAACTAAAGATTTTTACCAATTAAAATACTGTTGACAACGTTTTCACTTCATACTATACTAGCTAGTAAGTTAATACATTTGTGAAGAGAACACGAGACTCACTTTTTTTCTTTGTATTTAATTCAAAGAGGGTTAAGTGAGTCTCTTTTTGTTTTTCTTTAAAAAAGAGTAGCAAGGGGTGATATATAAGTAGTTGAATTGTCCTACATAACCAAAGAGCAATATCCTATAAATTTTTTTATCGGGGGTAAATAATTTGAGAAAGTTTAAACATCCAGTTGTATGGGTCATTATTTCGTTACTATTGATTTCGATAGGTAGTATAGCTGCTTATCAATTTAACAGTTCAAATGGGAAGGTTGATGTTTCTCGTATCTATTTTGATACACCTAGAGGAGAGCTTTCCGGACTCCTTTACATGCCTGAAGGTGCGAATAAAGAACCACGGCCTACCTTAATTGCTACACATGGATATTTGAATTCTGCCGAAATGCAGGATGCACAGGCTATTGAAATGTCGAAACGCGGATATGTCGTTTTAGCATTGGACCAATATGACCATGGACACTCAACAGGTACTATGGAAAAGCCCGTACCATTTTTCTCATTCTGGCCATATGCTATTTATGATGCAGTTCAGTATATGTATGAACAAGACTATGTATTAAAAGATGAAGCTGGTAATGGTGTAATCGCTGTTTCTGGCCATTCCATGGGTGGCTTCTCTTCCACTAACGCAGTTGTACTTGACGAACTCGATTTCCAAGAAAGTGGAATAAGAAAGATTCATAGTTCCTTAACCATGGGATCGGACTACCAGTGGTTATTAGCACTAGGCTATACACAAGAAGATATTAATAACGCGTATGGTCCTAGATATTCTGGTAAGATTGCTGGAAATTATGATGAATTCTTCTTTGATGAAGGTGCAAGAACGACTGGTAAAACAGTAGTTCAAAAGAATTATATCGGTACAGAAGAGGGACAAGGTTTCTTAGGAAATCCCGAAAACCCAGAAGTTGGTAAGCTATATGAAGTGGATGGTGGTGTACGAGTAATCTACCAACCGAATGAAACCCATCCATGGAATCATTTTTCCAAAACATCTACAGCATATGCCATTGATTTTTACAGTACAGCATTTGCTGATTATAGTAATTTAGTTTCTGTTGATGAAAACGGCCAGACTTGGATTTACAAAGAGTACTTCGAGTTTATTGCTTTAATCGGATTTTTCCTACTCTTTATTCCAATTATCCTATTAATCTCGAAGCTTCCATTCTTTAAGGCTATCTATACGAAAAAACCAGAACCATTACCAGAGCCTAAAACAACTGGTTCTAAATTAGCTCGCTTTATTTTATTATTGGTTGGAGGATTATTCCCTGCATTATTCTTCTCTGCCCTTTATGGTTCAAGTGCAAATGAAGCATTCTATGGAATGAGATTACTAAGACAAATTAGTTTAGTAATAGTAGTAGCATCCGCTATTTTCTTAATTTATTCCATAGCGAAGAAATCGAATAAATCGATTCGATCTGTTTCATTTATTATGTTAATGTTAAGTGTCATTCAATACTTCTATTTAAAAAATCAAGAAACCTTTATTGCTACAACACAGTTATTTGGAGCACCAACTACCAACCCGGTACTCTATTGGGCTATTAATGTAGCCATTGTCATGTTGATGATTATGGTTGGCTATCATTATATTGCCAAAAAGCCTGAAGGGGCAACTATCGCCAACTATGGTGTGAAAGCAAATATCAAATCCGTTATTGCATCCTTATTAACTGCTATTATAGCTGTCGTGATTGGTTATGCTATTCTGTATGCCATCGACGCCATGTTCAAAACGGACTTCCGATTATGGACATTAGCAGTAAAAACCTTTGAAATGCAACATATTATAGCATTATTAAAATATGCACCATTATTCTTTATCTACTATTTCATTAGTGGAATTTCAGTAAATATAAATACTACTGGTGAACGTTATGAAGGAATAAAGGGGTATATTATTTCCATCCTACATTATGTTGGCGGATTAATTCTTTACTTAATCTATCAATACGGTGTCCTATTTACTACTGGAACAGCAGGCTACCCTGAGCAAGCATTATCATCCATTATTGTGATTGGACTTGTACCTGTTTTAGCTGTAGCAGCTATCTTTAATCGTTTCCTTTATAGAAAAACTGGAAATGTCTATGTAGCTGCATTCTTGAACACCATTCTAATGACATTAATCACGTTAGCGAATACTGCGCTTTATACTATTCTTTAAGAATAGATCAACTAACAGTAAAGCTGAGGTAAGGAATTATTCCTGGCCTCAGCTTTTTTTCTACATTTTAATAAAAACCAGAGAACCACATGAATCTCATACTTGGTTCTCTGGTTATTTATGTCACTACAATATGATGATAATGGGATTATGAAGAGAATTACTTATGAAAGCTAATCTCCTGTAAATCATGCTGTGCTTTATCATTAATTATAAAGTCGTTGAACAGGTAGAAGTTTGGTGTAGTAAAATACGTAGAGCCTGTAGGAACATATAACCTCTCCCATACGCTAGTAAGCATAACCTGTTTATTGATATACATTTCCCTCTTTGTATTTTCTACGTTAGAAATGAATTGGAGATGCTCCTTGCTATTGTGACAACCAATGATCATATTTCGGTCAACACTTATATCATTTTCATCTTTCCCAGCCACTACTTTCATCCAATTTCCAGCCTTATCCTGTAGATTTACCCAGTTATTTGCCATTACTGCATCTGGTTTAACAAATGCGATGGACTGCCATGCTTTGTCATGGAATAACTTTCCTGTATGTTGTTCGATTTCGGACACATGGCATAAAATTGGTGCACCTGGAAGTAGAAGGAAATATTGATGCATGGTAAGTCCTTTATATTCCTTATTTTGTTCTACGATGGTCGATAACTTGATACCTTGCCATTCATTCCCTTTATTGTCTACAAGCTTAGCAAAGTCCGCTTTGGTTGTTTCCTTGGATAGGGAATAAGGCCTAATCGATGTTAACCTACTAGAAATCCCACCAGCCCAAGGATTCCACCATAAATTTGGTTGCAGCTTAGGGAAAGAAGAATCTAACCATTCATGACCTTTATAAGTTAAAGAATGCAGTGCAGGGAAAAATTCTGGAGTAGCCTTTATTTCCACTACGCCATTATTTACTCTCCAGCTATCCATTCCATATACATTTTCAATCTCCTGTAGACATTCACCTTTCCCATGTGAAATAACAAGCGTTTCCAGATCTTGAATAGTCGCATCTAAACTAGCTTTTACCTTCACAGTCGAGATAGATGGTATATCATTTGCTGATAATTCAGCAATCCATTCCGTCTTCTTCTCTTTGCGATCGATTTTTCCTACCACCAATTCCTCTTGATTCAGATGCGAAAGTGATATTTCTCCATGAAGGTAATTGGATTTGTAATCTGTCACTTTTGCATAACCCTTTCCTCCTTGAAGAAAAGGATTATTGTTTTGTAAAGATAGTCTTACATGATTAACTGGCTTTACCTTTTTACTAAAGCTAGCTTTATTCGCATAAGCTCGGAAACTTTCGATATCATGAAAAGCGCCAAGGGAGAAAACGACTGGTTTCGTTACAAGAGAACTTCTAGGACCGATTTTCCCTAGATCATGCTCAAAATAATGGAACCAAGAATCAAAATGGATTTTACTAGTTGAGTCCCAGCAAATGCCAAGAGGATCTGATCCTTCTTTTGCAAATATCCAATTCTCCGTGATGTGTGTATCTTTCCAATACTCATATGAATTACCAATGGAGTCAGTCATTTCAACCATTTCACCTTGATAAGGAATAACCGCCTTCTCTAATCCAAAGTAGATGGGCTGATTTACAAAGATAGACTCCGCAGTTTCTACCTCTCTCTTATTCTCAACCTCATAATAATTTTCTACCAGTCCCTCGCTGGATAGCTTGAGGATAAGATGTAGCGTAATAGAAGGAAATGCTGCTATCTCATAGGATATTTTTGCACCGATAGTCCCATTCTCATCCATAAATTGTATCTGATTGTATTTTGCTTTAGCCATTTCTTCAGAATAAGGCTTCCCTAGCTTCGGTGTCATTACTTGAATACTACTCTCCTGCTTTTTCCTTCCCATATCAATAGTATTATCTTTTTTGTTCAATACTGCAAAGTACTGTCCGTTGTATAAATGAACCATTTCTTCATCAATACCAAAGAATTTCGCACCAATTCCTCTTATCGGAATACCAATGAATCTTGAAAATTCAACTATTTCCCCATTCTCTTTAATAGCTTTAATTGGCAATGCCGCTTCATAAAAACCATAGCCCGTTACGATAAATGGTACAGGTACAGATTTTCTTTCCTTTGGATTCATTTCTAATTGTATTTTTTCCGCTTTGATTTCCATAATTGGTGAATCTGGAAATGTTACCTCAAAATGAATTTTTTCAGAGTAGTTATTTACTATATCTAAATAAAATATGTTTTCATTTCCTAAGAAAGCTATATCCTCTTGATAATGTGCCGTAACTTGAGCAGGATATTTGGGTAAAATACCTAGCTTAAAGGTAGCCTCTTTACCATTAATTCTAATTTTTGTCTTTACAGATGGATGTGTTCGAAGAGAATTCTGTTCTTCCTCGATGGGATGAATATAAAAGTTTTCGACAACCTCAATCTCGTCCGTAACATTAATGGACTTTTCTATAGAATACTCAATATTTTTGTCGTTTTCACCTTTTAATTCAACCTGCAGGGCTTTAGCCGATTTGTTTTTAATCGTGTATTGAATAGGATAATGGTTTCCGAATACTAATTGGTGCTCCGGTATTGTTGCTGCAATATAATAATCATCTGTTTCGATTAATCGGATTCCTCTTCCTGTTCGCTCAAACTCCATCCGAAGTGTTTGATTTTCTTTTTTCCATGCATACTCATAATAATGGAATTCATTCTCCACTCTACCATCTGGCTTCACTTCAATTTCCCTTGTACTAATATCGTACCAATTAGCATCCTTAAAGAAATCCGCTACTGCTTCAGTATGTAATACCGTGGGCATGAAGTTCATTAAATGTGTCGTATCATCCCGCTCTTCCCAGAAAAAGCCACATCTCTTATATAAGGGAACTGCCTTCGTATTCCCTGGCCATGTGTACAAATCTAGCCTAGGCCACTTTAAATGGATTGCTTCCTCCAAAGCAGTTAAGAGCAGTTGCTTGCCAATCTTTTTACCGTGATAGTCATCTCGTACATTTAAAAGTGGAATATACAATGCCCCTTCATCATCACGATATTCACTAAACCCACAATACCCCACAACCTTATCACCCTCTAGAGCTAGGAACGTGTGGATATTGGTTGAATTTCGCTCACGGAGTAAAACCGATTCTTCCGTATCTACAGTATTTGCACCACCCCATCCGTCACGACTATGGTTCCACATTTCTGCAACTCTAGCAGCATAGCTTTCATCATATTTTACGATTTTGATATCCATGCATTCATCTCCTTTTTCATTTAAACCCTACATCTCCCACACCTATAACTTTTCTCCCCAAAGAAAAAGAACCACTCAGACGAGAATGGTTCTTATATATTGACTCCCGATAAGGGTATACCGCGACATAATAAAAACCATAGAATGCTTCATACATCCTATGGTAGAAATTTACAGAAAAGTTCGGATAAAGGTCTAACGTACCATGTAGGTTGTATGTAGCAAGTTATTTTGTTGAGTTAAGGCAATATATACTTTAATCATGTTATACAACCCCCCTTTAAGAATTCTGAATGTTTATTACTCCATTAGTATACAGAAAATTCGTTACTATGTAAACCCTATTTTTTCCAATACCATCCTCTCTATCATTCTATATCTTCTGCTTGATAAAACAAAATACCCACCCTGTTAAACGCAAACAGAAGCTATTGCGTTAAATTAATACATAAAGCCTAATCTAATGACCATACTAATGGTATGAATCATACGGTTATCACCGATTAACGTTACTAAAGAATACACCATAGAGGTTTGAAACGATGATCAAACGTAGGCGGCATACCAAAAAGAAGAAAGACCTTCCATTCATTGAAAAACATGTAGAGGAATATCCACAAAGAATTAGTAAAAATCTATATGAAAATAGGCACCTAGTGCTAACGATACTGGGTAATAGCTCTGACATCATTACACGTGAAATAGATCTTACATTTCCCCACCAAACAAAAGCGATGATTATTTTCATGGATGAATTAGTGGATAAAGAGACTGTTCAACATTATCTGTTAGATCCTATCATTAATCACTTACATCGTAATGAGATAGTTGATGACCTAAATGAAGCAGCCACTATATATAAACACATAATGAAATCTATCACATCTGCAGAATTAACGGAAATAGACACCATTAATCAATTACTGGACCATTTACTTACTGGAGATACAATCCTTCTAGTTGATGGTTTCGAACTAGGAATAGCAGTAGGTTCTAAAGGGGGAAGTGAGCGTAGTGTAGAGCCTCCAACAACTCAGCAGGTTGTTCGAGGACCAAAAGATTCCTTTACAGAAAGCATTAGCGTCAACACTGCTTTATTACGTAAACGAATAAAGGACCCAAATTTTTGGCTTGAATCATCCACTCATGGTAGAAAAACAAAAACGAAAGTAGTGATTGCCTATATACATGGCATTGTTACACCAGGCATTGTCGAAGAGGTTAAAGCTAGATTAGAGAAAATCGACATTGATTCAATTCTTGAAAGTGGTTATATCGAAGAACTGATACAGGATGAAACATATACTCCCTTCCCCACTATTCTAAATAGCGAAAGACCTGATACGATATGTGCAGGATTATTAGAGGGTAGAGTTGCAATCCTGGTTGATGGTACACCTTTTGTTCTTTTAGTCCCGGCGCTTTTTGTGGATTTCTTTAAATCAAGTGAGGATTACTACCAAAGAAGTGATATAGCCAGTTTAATTCGAATCATACGGTATATTTCTTTTTTTCTTGCTTTACTTACACCATCTGTCTATATTGCTTTAACCACATTTCACCAAGAAATGATACCAACAACATTACTTGTTAGCTTAGCTGCACAACGGGAAGGGATACCCTTTCCAGCTTTAATTGAGGCACTCATCATGGAATTAACCTTTGAATTATTAAGAGAAGCCGGTGTTCGATTACCTTCCACGGTAGGGTCTGCAATATCAATCGTTGGAGCACTCGTTATCGGTCAAGCCGCCGTTGATGCAGGGATCGTCTCTGCTACTATGGTTATCGTGGTTTCTTTAACGGCTATTAGTAGTTTCGTCTTTCCAAATTATAATTTAGCCATTAGTGTCCGGATGCTACGATTTCTATTCATGATATTAGCAGCGACATTTGGATTATTCGGTATATTTATCGGGTTATTATTATTGACGCTACACTTAACTAGTTTGAGATCTTTTGGCATCCCTTATTTATCACCATTTGCACCATATATTTCTTCCGATCAACAGGATGCCATCATTCTGCTTCCGAAATGGAAACAGCTATTCCGATCTCGATTAGTGAATCAACAAAATATAACACGTGCAAAGCCAAGAAAGCCAAAACCTCCTCAAAACAGATAGTTTACGGTAAATTTTTTGAAGAGAGGGAACATCATGAAGTACATCAAACAGTGGTTAATTTTTTCTATTATCCTACTCTTACTTTCTGGTTGCTGGAGTGCACAGGAATTAACAGATATTACACTTGCAACAGCAATGGCAATTGATAAAGATGAACAGGGATATAAGATAACGTTACAAGTATTAAACCCTAAGGAAATAGCTGGCGACCAAATGACTCAAAGCTCTACCATTACGACCTACTCTACTGTTGGCACAACAATTATGGAGGGGTTTAGAGGTTTAACACAAGTGCTACCGCGAAAAGTTAACTTAAGTCATCTACAACTACTTGTGTATGGTGAAGAAATGGCTTATGACGGCATTGGAAAAACTTTAGATGTTCTAGTCCGAGATCATGAAATCAGAACAGATTTTACTATTGCTATTGCACAAGGATTGGAAGGGGCAGAGTTAATTAGTATTTTAACCCCCCTAGAAGAGATTCCAGCCATCAAGGTAAAATCGAACATCGAGTCCTCTGAAAACTTTTGGGCACCTACAAAATCAGTTCATTTAGACGAATTAATCCAATCCATTTCTACTGAAGGGAAGGAAGCAATATTAACCGGTTTATATATTATAGGTGATGTTGAAAGTGGTGCCTCTATGAAAACTAGACAACAATCTGGCAATCCTACCATGATATACCTAGATGGTATTGGTGTTTTTCGAGGCGAGAAGCTACAAGGTTGGTTAAATGAAAACGAAAGCAAGGGATTCAACTATATAACGAACAATGTTAGTAATACGGTTGGCTGGGTCCCGTGTGACAACGGTGGTACGATATCCGTAGAGGTAACGGATGCCAACACCGACATGAAGGCATCGTTCGTTAACAGTAAACCATCGATTGATATTACGGTTGAAATTAAAGGAAATATTGGGGATGTAGAGTGTTCTATCGATATAACCGATCAACGTTCCATTGAAGAAGTCCAGAAAAAGCTTGAACAAAAGACGGCTGAATTTATTGAAGCAAGTGTTACCAAAGCCCAAGAATTTCAAAGTGATATTTATGGTTTTGGTAATGCAATAAAACGATCTAATCCTAAAGAATGGGAAAAGATAAAGGATGATTGGAATACGCTCTTTCAAGATCTGGAAGTCAATGTACAAGTGCAAGTTGATATAAAGAAATCTGGTATGGTTACCAAATCTATCTATGACACAATTAAAAGAAAAACAGAGAAAGTGGACTAAACATGATAAAAGCTTCTTTATTTGCAGTTATAGGTGCGTTTTTATTCTACATGGAGATAAAAGGACTCCTAAAGAAGACAAAGAAGAAAAAAGAAATACTAGTCTTCGTTTTCTTAATGAGTCTTTCGATTATCTTACTTTCTTTACACTTTCTAGATGTAAAGCTTCTTTATGTTGTAGAAGTGGCTGATTTCATAACGAAGCCGATCACGGAACCTCTAAAGAATTGGTTAGCAACATTTCAGCAACCATAACTTTCTAATGGGAGGAATAACGTTGACAGAGAAGCTAGATGGCAAACAATATACTGTACTGGTCATTATGAATACACTCGGCGCATCCATTATTTTCATTCCTAGTATTGCAACTATTTATGGGAAAGAGAATGGTTGGATTACATTGGTGCTTTCCATAATAGTGGGTTCCGTTATTATTCTACTCTATAACCAAGTCATTAAAGTGTTAGATGGAAAAGCCTTCTTTCCTGCCATCGAATCACTATTAGGTAAATGGTTCGGAACTATAATGATTCTGTTATTTACTGGTTTTGTTTTTGTTAATTCCTCGGCAAATCTATGGTCTATCAGTGACTTTGTGTCCTTACAAATCCTAATGGGTACACCATTTGAAGCAATATCATTTATGATTATCATCACGACATTAATTGCTATTAAATATGGCATTGAGGTTATTGGAAGAACCGCGGAGCTTTTTTTTCCTTTTACGATGATTAGTGCTATCTTGTTGACCTTACTCGTCTTGAAAGATGCAGATATAACCAATATCCAACCCATTTTTCAGCTTAACAGAACTGCTACCATAGTAGGTATCATTCCCATTTTGTCTATCACTTTTTTAGAATTAGTCATCTTAATTGGTATATCAAGTTTTGTCAACCAACAAAAAAGCGCACGAAAAGCATTATTAGCGGGTGGGATTACAAGTGGATTGATTCTTCTTATCATTACATTTGCATGTATCGCCGTATTAGGGGTGGGAGGAACCATACATTATACCTATCCAATTTATGCCTTAGGGCAAAGGATTAGCATTTTCCATTTTTTTGAGCGAGTAGAAATCCTTGTTGCGTTTATTTGGTTCTTTACCATTTTTATAAAGCTTTGTGTGTCTTTTTATGTATTAGCAAATGGGGTCAGTCATTTATTTAAAATGAAACATTATAAAGCCCTTTCCGTTCCATTAGCCTTTCTATTGTTTTTGGGTTCTATGCTATTAGTACGGAATACACTTGAAGCTCATACATTTATCAATGGTTCTTACAGTGTTTTATCTATAACCATTGGATTTCTATTTCCTATTATTATCCTTCTTGCCCATTACATCAAGAAGGTATAATGGAGTGAAACCATAAGAAATTCTTATTTCTCAACTAAAAACGTACGACCCTCTGAGTGTTAACACATCGTCAACACTCTTTTTCTTTACAAAATGATGTTATTAGAGGAAGGATTTCAAACTACTTCATGTAAGGAATAGGTTGTTGTAAACGCTAAACTAAAGTAGTCAGTTTTTGCTCAATAAAAATGAACACTTTTCGGTAAAAAATAATTCTCCGTAGTATGATAGATTTACAATCTATCAACTGGAGGAACAAAGGTGGAAAAGTGGAAAGTGTACATGGAAATTTATCAAATGAAGCAACAAGGGTTTAAGATTAGAAGAATTGCAAGGAAATTAGGTATTTCTCGAACCACGGTTTATAAGTATCTTGAGGAGTCACCAGAAGAGATGTCTGAGTGGATGGCATCCACTCGTAGTAGAAAACGTAAGTTGGATCAATACGAGTTATTGATTCATACATGGTTAAGTGAACATCCCGATCTCTCCGGAGCTCAAGTTCATGATTGGCTAAAGGAACGATACCCAGACCTTTCGGTCGGAGAAAGTACGGTTCGAAGCTATGTAAAGGAACTGAGAGAGAAATATGATATTCGAAAGGTTGTCTTACCACGTTCTTATGAAGCCATTCCTGAATTACCGATGGGAAAACAGGTACAGATTGATTTTGGTCAATCGAAACAAAAGACAGTAGATGGTAAAACTAAAAAAATATTTGTCATTTGTTTTGTTCTTTCCCATTCACGTTATAAATATGCAGAGTGGTTGGACCGTCCATTTACAACACGGGATGTCATTCGTGCTCATGAACATGCCTTTGAATATTTTGGTGGGATCCCTGAAGAAATGGTTTATGATCAAGATGCTTTAATTGTCGTCAGTGAAAACGGTGGAGATCTTATTCTGACTGAGGAATTTCAAAGATACCATAGACAAAGACGGTTCCAACTCTATGTCTGTCGAAAAGCTGACCCAGAAAGTAAAGGGAAAGTGGAGAATAGTGTTAAGTTTATTAAGCAAAACTTTGCCAAAAACCGTGTATTCCGAAACATTGATCAATGGAATGAGCAGTGTTGGTTCTGGCTTGAAAGGACTGGCAATGGCAAAGTACATAACACCATAAAAAAGAAACCGGCTGACGTGTTCTCCATCGAAAAGAAACACCTTAAGCCGATTACTAAGAAAATAATTATTTCACCTATTGATTCAAGTATAGCAAGAGTCGTGCGTAAGGACAACACTATTTTATATGAGTCCAACCGTTATTCGGTCCCATTAGGCACTTATGATAAACACAATAGTGTGTATGTGATTGTGACAGATGATCAGATTTTTACAAGAATTCTCATATATCCTAACTATTACTCTACTTTTTACTCTAATTTTCTATATTCTTGATTTTATTATTAAAATATTAGTATTATGATATTTAAGAAAGTTAAAAATAGGAGGGTTATAATGTTTAAGAAAAGAAAAGTCTTCTTTTTCTTGGTAGGATTAATTTCCTTTTTTGTTATCGCTGGAATATTTTTGATAATTAATAGTATTAGGGATTTTAGTCCACTGGAAGAATATATTGAGGAGGATTTAAAAACTGAAGTCGGAACAAACAATGATTTAATGATAGACACAGCAAATTGGTTGGTAGCGAAATACATAGATATTTCTAATAGGCAGGCGATAGATGAAATAAATGCGATTTTTTATGACCTGGACTATGGAGTGAGGGCAATTAAGCGTTCTCCAATAAATTCTAATTTATCGGATATAGAAATTGACTTTTCTAATCAAAAAATAACCGAAGAAAGCACGAATGGGTATACTATACAATCTAATTTAGATGTTAAAGGAACAACAAAAGAAGAAAGAAGAAACATCTATTGTTAAATTTATAGTCAATATTCAAGTGCTTACTCAGAATAATGACTATAAAATTGGAGATATAAACATTCAATATATTGGAAAATAATTAAGGTTGCAAAGTATAACCCACTAAGAGCATTTAACAGGTAATAAAACATGATATCTATGAGATAAGTCTTCTAGGAAAGGTAGAGAAAATTCTACCATTTGAATACAGTAGATTTATCTCTCTTTTTTTCTCCCCTCATTGATATAGGGATGAAGACTCGGAGAAAAATCCTTGTGCCAACAAAAAAATTTGTTTTATCTTAATCTTTTATACACTTGAATGAATTTCATAATTCTTAGCCCTTGTGTATCAAGGGGTTTAAGAGATAAAAAAAGAAGTACCTCCCCAAATCTTGTATAATGGTAGTTGACCACAAACCATAAAAAGACTGGAGGAGTACTT
>NZ_JBCPXV010000067.1:0-11916 GCF_039581225.1 Ornithinibacillus proteolyticus
TACAGTACCTATGCTAATTATGGCAAAGCGTTGGCGATGGTTCTCCCTTCCGCAATTACTGGCTCAAACGTCCGCATACAGTGGCTCAAAACTTCGCACTTCTGGCTCAATCTGTCCGCAATACTCAAGTGGAAGCAATTAAAGATTACTTATATTAATTTTGTTTTTCATACCAACAGGGCAATAAGGAATCAGTGGAGGGGAAACTGATTAGGGTTTTTGGAGAAAAAAAGACGGATCTTAATTATGAAATAAGAAAAGGCGTGTACGCTGTTATTTTCAACACTACTAGGGAGAAGGTTTTAACTGTCTACACTACAAGAGGACATTATTTTTTGCCCGGTGGTGGAATTGAAAAGGACGAGAGTTTTCAAGAATGCTTACATAGAGAAATGTTAGAAGAAACTGGATATAGCGTATCAATAGGCTCTTTTATAGGTGAGGCAAAAAGGTATTTTCAATCTACTAAAAATGAGCCATTATTAAATGAGGCATATTTTTACTTAGCAGCATTATTGGACAAGCTACAGGAGCCAATAGAAGAGGACCACTTTATAAAGTGGGTTGATATTCATGATGTTCAAGAGCTCCTTTTTCACGACCATCATTGTTGGGCTGTGTATGAAGGGTTAAAAATTGAACGGAATTTAAAAGGTGGGAGATAAGATGATTTTCTTTGATATAGACGGTACTTTACTCGATTATGATTATGCAGAACGGGAAGGAATTTTAGACTTTTTCCGAGCTAACCGTTATCTCTCAACTTTTTCTAATCAACAGGCAATTGATGTTTGGAAGCAACTTTCTAGTAAGTACTTTGATAAATTTTTAACGAATGAATTGTCATTTCAAGAGCAAAAAAGGGCAAGAATGATGGAACTATTTAAGATGGTTGAAATTGATCTTACCAATGATGAAGCTGATGAGAAATTTGAGCAATATTTCTCTTTCTATAAAGATAATTGGAAGGCCTATCCAGATACTATAGATGTATTGAACAAATTAATTCAGTTAGGTTATCGGCTAGGCATTATTAGTAATGGTGAATATCAACAACAGGTCGAAAAATTGCGATGTATAGGTATTGAAGATCACTTTGATTCTATTATCACTTCAAGTGAAGTGGGCGCGGCTAAACCAGATAGTACTATCTTCAAGGAAGCTTGTAGACTTACAAATAGCCCAATTGCAAACTGCTATTATGTAGGAGACAGATTGCAAACAGATGCATTAGCCAGTCAAATGGCTGGAATGAATGGTATATGGTTAAACCGAATAGATAAACGTTATCACCCTCAGCAAGGGATTGTTGAAATTAAGTCTCTGCATGAATTATTAAAGGTTATTACATAAATAATTTTCAGTTTATAAAATGCGGCATACATATTGGTAATTCTTAATGTTATGATTCAATGTTTTACTATTATTATAGATACTTTTATTGATAGAATAGTAGCTATATAGACGAGATAATACCTGTAATTGCCTGTCGTAAAATGTTTGTATGATACATTAAAGACGGTTATGAAAAGAGTACATGTACATGTGGTTTGGAAGCATCTGTCTGGATTTTGGGAGTATGTACATAAGGAAAGGGTGCATCTGTCTGGAGTTCGGGTGCATGTACGTATGGATTGGGAGCATCTGACTGGATTTTGGGCGCATGTACATGAAGAAAGGGAGCATCTGTCTGGAAATCGGGTGCATGTACGTATGGATTGGGAGTATCTGACTGGACTCCGGGCACATGTACATCAGGAAAGGGAGTATCCGGTTGAGAAATGGACTCATCCTACTGGAGCTTCTCTAAGCATAAATATAACATAGGGGGTAATTCAAATGGGGAAAGTTAGTTTTATTTCAGGAATAGTTATGATTGGATTAAGTGCTGTATTATTTACAACGGAAAGATTTATTGCTGTTTTACTATACGTTAGTGATAGTTTTCCTGTAAAACTGAATGGAAATGGATCGTATCCAGGTGAACCAAATATGCCAGCAATTTTTGATAATTTCTTTGTCGGTTTACTATTGATCCTTGGATTATTATTAATTGTATTAGGTGTCATTCAAAATAATAGACTTAGTAAGTAAATATAAAATTATTACCACTCAGCAAGACCAATACAAAGGGAAGGGAATGGGAGAATGATTATAGAGTCTTATGAGAAACCTTTGATGAATAAAAACCAGATAAATAAAAAAGGGACAGTAACAAAAGAGTATGTTGAAATAAATGGGTCGCGACAAGGATTGATTATCGAATCTTTAAATCAAGGAAAACCATTATTATTATTTTTACATGGAGGTCCTGGATTTCCGGTCTATCCAGTTAATAAAGCTTATGGTACCAAATTCGAGCAATTATTCGATATCTGTTATTGGGATCAAAGAGGTACAGGAATGTCGTACGATAATAAAGAAGCCAAAAATCCTCTAACGTTGGAACAAATGGTTGAGGACACCATTCAAGTAGTAAATTATTTACGGAAAAAGTATTCCCAAGACAAGATTTATTTGATTGGGCATTCCTGGGGTACTTATCTTGGTAGTATTGTCGCAAGTAAACGGCCTGAGTTATTCTACGCTTATATTGGTGTAGGCCAAATAGGGGCGCAAAAAGATTCTGAAAAAGAGACATATGATTATATCTTAAAAACAGCAATGGATCGGAAAATCATTCGTATGCTGTAATAAGAAAATAGTTTACAGAAAAGTATGGTGGGGGTTTTAAACGTGAAGGCTACTCTTTCACTCAGACTCTGAAAGATATTTTCTCCTGTCCAAATTATATTTTTAAAGAACGAATGAATATCCTAAGTGGTAGTTATTATAGCTATCAGTCATTAGCACATGCTATGTCTACAATTGATCTAATAAAATTAGTACCAACACTTAACCTCCCAGTATTTATACTCCAAGGAATACATGATTATCTAACTACTCACACGCAGGCGAAACGTTTTTATGAATCAATAGAATCCCCATACAAGGAAATGTACACCTTTGAAAATTCATCCCATACACCTTTTATTGAGGAACATGAACTTTTTTATAAAATTATGCGAGACAATGTATTGGGTGCGGTGTGATTTGACCTTTTGCTAACAATACAGAAGTCTATTACCGAGTGTCGCTTTTTTCTAGCGAAAGAATTCCAGAATATTAGGTTACCATTGATTTAGAAACGGAGTATTAAGAACTTGAAAAGGTGCAAGAGGTTAACTCAAATGGGTAGACCAAACCTATTTTGGAATTGTAATTACATCTTCATATGGAATGATCTTATGAAAGCTAATTGGAAGGGTAGTTGAACAAGTAATAACGATCCCAATGCGTTTAGATAATATAAAAAGGAGTCTATAATTAATGTCTAACAACTATTCATATAGAAAATTCCATTCGTTAATCATGTGGGTTTTAATTATTACCATTTTAATTCTTTTTATCTTTTTTCTTACAGAGCGAGGAAAATATGTAAATGAGAAGGACAAATTAGAATCAGCAACGATGTACCTGTATTATTTAGAGGTTGAAAGTAATTTAAGAAGCCTTCATCATTATTTAGGATTAAAATCAGCGAAAGAAATAGAGTGGGAGGAACAAGAGGTTAGCGAAACGCTTAACTATCATTTCGGCAATTTAGATAGAGGTATAGATAACGTAAACGATCCTATTCTAGAAGGAATCCCGGGAAAAGTACATACAGAACTTCTGACTCTGCAAGAGACGATAAAGACTTTCCAGCAAAGTATTCAATCTCAAGAAATCCTAGACGATACTACAAAAGAGGAAATTATGATGTTTTCTAGCTCCATCAATAGTTGTAACGTGGAAGAACATAATAAAAGTTGGGAGCAAATTTTTTCGGAGATAGAATGTTTAAATCAAAATACTATAAGTGCTGAAAAATAAGTGTATTAGTCGAAGCAGAGTTTAAATTAGGGGGAAGATGATGTGCTGATCATTATAACAGTAATATTATTTGTGTTTTTATACGATTTTACGGCAATTAGAAAGCAAAATAATACTATTAAGACAAAATGAACGAGTAATTACTTTATTAGAAGAAATCAAAAATAAGTAAACTATGTTTGTTCATTACGCTAGGTTTCGAACCATTGGCTGTGTACCATCTATATTATAAAAGTATAAGCTCATAAGATATTAGGTGAACGTAATAAGATAGTTTATCTAGCTTTCATAAACAGGGATAAGAATTTAGAACATTATAAGGTTTCTATTCAGATAATGGAATATTAGGTTAGAATATAGTAAAAAGGAATATCTGCTAGCATATTGTTAGTTAGAGAGGAGACGAATAGGATAACAAAAGTTAATAGGGAGATTATTTACCCGCTTTTCATCAAAAAATATCGGTTCCATATTTGGAATATTATGTTAATATAGTAATAAACGTATTGAAATTACGAACATAACAAGATAAACAACTAGAAACTATTTTTTTAATATTAATCACTCGACAAATTTAAGTCCTACCTATCTTAGAACAAGCATAGATTGTACTGAGGTGGGTTTTTATGAAAAAGCATCGGATAGGATTAAATAAAGGGGGTACAGCATCTTCTACACGATTTTTGTTATTTCTCTCCTTTATATTAGTCATTGTGATTACATATTTTAGTTTAGAATTTGTTGATCATAAAATAACGCCAACTATCGTACAAATTGCCGAGAGAAAAACGAAAGAATTTGCTACTAGAGGAATCAATTCTGCTGTTAAGTTTGCTGAAGAATATTCGTTTGACGATTTAGCGATAACGGATAGGAATGAAGCAGGTTATGTATCTATAATTGGTTATAATCCCACTGTTGTAAATAAAATTAAACGTGCGGCAACAGAACGTGTGGAAGAATTTTTCTATAGTATGAATCGAGGATTACCCACACAGTATTCTAATCCTCTTGGAGAGCCAGAAGTGTATGGGGACACGGTAGAAGAATTGGTTGATCGTGATCCAACTGTTATCGAAATACCAATAGGTCAAGCAACTGGAAATTCAATTCTAGCTAACCTAGGCCCAAGAATACCCGTTAAACTTGAGCTAATAGGTAATGTGGAAACAGAACTAATAGAAGAAATTCAACAGTTAGATATTAATAATGTCTATGTTTCGCTATATGTACAGGTCGAAGCAGAAGTTCAAATTATGATACCATTTACAACGGATGTTACTAAAGTTAGCTCTCGAATATTGATTGACAAGAGCCTAATAATGGGAAAAGTGCCGGAATTTTACGGTGGTAGTGGAGGTAATCCTCCTATTGCAGTTCCGATAGAGGATTTGGAAGATTAAATTGCTATTGAAATAAAGGAGAAGCAGCTACAGATGCACTATGAACTAATTTATGCGCGTTTAGATCAACAAGAGATACTATCGAATTTATTACAATTCTATATTTACGATTTTTCGGAGTTTATTGATGTACACGTTGAAGAAAATGGGAAATACAGCAACTATCCGTTAAACGATTATTGGGCGAAAGATAATCATTTCCCATATCTAATTAAGATAAATGGATATTATGCAGGATTTGCTTTAGTTAAACGAATAACAACAGAAACGAATTCCTATTATTCTATATCTGAATTCTTTATTATGAAAAAGTATCGAAGAACTGGTTTAGGTACATCAGTAGCTAAAAATATATTTGGTTTACATAAGGGAAAATGGGAAGTTTTTCAAATGGGTAAAAATAAACCAGCACAGTTATTTTGGAGAAATGTCATTAAGGAATACACAAATGGAAACTTTACTGAGCGAACAGAGGAAGGTAGATTAATTCAAGAGTTTACTAGTTAGCTAGTCAAACAATAGTTTGGAAAAATATATATAAGATTGCTTAACTAATGGTAAAATAAGTATATAGTTAAATAACTTGAGCGGAGGCTGAGAATTGGCAAAGAAGAAAAATGAAATATTAGAATGGTTCAAGCCGATAATTGGAGCAATTGTATTAGTCGTCCTTATTCGCACATTTATCTTTACACCGGTTGTAGTGGACGGATCTTCGATGAATCCGACTCTACAGGACAGGGACCGCATGATTGTAACAAAAATTGGGGAACCCGAAAGATTTGATATTGTTGTGTTTCACGCCCCGGAAGGTAAAGATTATATTAAACGTGTAATTGGTCTCCCTGGTGATAGAATTGAATATAAGAATGATGTTTTATATATAAATGGAGAAGCATATGATGAACCTTATTTAGATAGTTTTAAAGAAAAAACACAAGGCACACTAACAGGATCCTTTACCTTAGAGGATACCGCAGTAGGTAGTGAAACCGTTCCAGAAGGCCACCTATTCGTGTTAGGCGATAATAGAAGGCATAGTACAGATAGCCGACATATTGGAGCAATACCGTTCGATAAAGTAGTTGGAACAACGAATATTGTTTACTATCCATTAAATGAAATAAAAATTATAACGAAATAAATTATTTAATCAAACCTCAACTAGAATTTTTAGCATAAAAGAGTGCATCTACTCCAATAGAGAGTGTTGCACTTTTTTATCATCCTCTTTGATTTTATAACTATAATAGCTGCTACAAAATGGCTATGCGCTACTGACCGGAAAGAACGAACGGGTCTTCAAACGAGTTAAATACAAGATACGCTCATGACAAAATTTACTCAACTTCTGAACATACATTTAGAACAAATTGTTGAACAGCCAACCAACAAGATGTGCAGTATAATTAGCAGTTTACTATTTTAACTTAAGCCTATATCAATCAAACATGCACGAATTAAACCTACTTGACAGTAAATCCTCTTTTAAATCCAAAGATCAACAGACTTGAAATCATGTTGATAAATAGTAGATAGGAAGAAGAAAGGGAGAAGCTATAATCTCCCTTTGATTGAAAATAGCTAACGTTAGCTAACTTTATATGTTGTTTATATAAGCAAATCATTATATAATTATAAATAAATGCATTAGGTGGTGAATAGAGTATGTCAAAAGCAACTATTGAAATGGATAAAGCGTCAGCGATCTTAAAGTTATTAGGGGATAAGACACGCTTAACTATGATGAAGTTACTTGATAAGCATGATTGTTGTGTATGTGAGTTTGTGGAAATATTTAAAACAAGCCAACCATCCATTAGTCAACATATTCGTAAGTTAAGAGACTTAGGATTAATAAAAGAAGAGCGGAGAGGGCAATGGATATTCTACTCCATGAATAAATCGCATGAACATTATCCATTTGTTCAAGAAATCCTAAAACATCTACCAAATCAAGATGATAAATTAAGAGAATTAGAAGAACAAGGAACACGAATTACTTGTTGTTAACTTAAGGGGGAACTTATTTGTCAGCAATGGGAATACTCGCAATAATAATCTTTTTGGTCACATTAGTATTCGTTATTTGGCAACCAAAAGGATTATCAATTGGATGGTCTGCCTGTGGTGGTGCTATCTTGGCACTCTTAATAGGTGTCGTTGGTTTTCAAGACGTGATTGAGGTAACAGGGATTGTTTGGAATGCAACCTTAGCATTTGTAGCAATTATCCTTATTTCGTTAGTATTAGATGAAATTGGGTTCTTTGAATGGGCTTCCTTGCACATGGCAAGAATCGCAAAAGGTAATGGAATAAAGATGTTCATTTATGTAAGTATACTTGGTGCTTTCGTTGCAGCTTTTTTTGCAAATGATGGTGCAGCATTAATACTTACACCAATTGTTCTAGCGATGGTTCGAAATTTGAATTTTAAAGAAAAAATGGTTTTCCCATTTATAATGGCGAGCGGATTTATCGCTGATACAACTTCTTTACCACTTGTTGTCAGTAACTTAGTCAACATAGTTTCTGCAGACTTTTTTAATATTGGATTTGTGGAATATGCAACGAGAATGATTATACCAAATATCTTCTCGCTTGTTGCAACTATCGTGATCCTTTTAATTTACTTTAGAAAAAGTATTCCGAGGAACTATGATGTTTCACAATTAACCCCACCGTCTGAAGCAATTAAAGATAAGAAGATGTTTAATCTATCCTGGTATGTATTATCCGTTTTATTAATTGGGTATTTTGTTAGTGAGTTCATCCATCTCCCAGTTTCGATTGTCGCAGGGGTTATTGCTATCTTTTTCCTACTAGTAGCTAGAAAAAGTAAGGCAGTTAACACCATGGAAGTGATCAAAGGCGCACCCTGGAGTATTGTATTCTTCTCCATCGGAATGTATGTCGTTGTATTCGGCTTACGTAACGCTGGGTTGACGGATCTATTAGCTAATTTAATCCAGCTTGCTGCAGAGCAAGGATTATTTGTTGCAACAATTTCCATGGGATTTATAGCGGCCATTCTGTCATCCATTATGAATAACATGCCAACCGTTATGATTGATGCGATTGCCATTGCAGATACGAACACGACTGGAGTAATACGTGAAGCACTTATTTACGCCAATGTTATTGGTTCTGATTTAGGGCCAAAAATAACACCAATTGGTTCATTAGCCACTTTATTATGGCTTCATGTATTATCACAAAAAGGAGTAAAGATATCCTGGGGAACATACTTTAAGACGGGTATTGTTTTAACCATTCCTATCCTATTCATTACGTTACTTGGATTATATCTTACGCTTTATTTCTTGTAATGGTATTAATAAATGAATTGAATCATACGTACGATTGATGGTAAAAACAGCAGCAATTCTAAGAAAAAATAGAGATAAATATTGAAAAAACAAAATAGAAATGGAGAATGATTATGGCTAAAAAAACGATTTATTTCTTATGTACTGGTAACTCATGCAGAAGTCAGATGGCAGAAGGGTGGGCTAAAGCGCTTCTAGGTGATGAATGGGAAGTTCGAAGCGCTGGGATTGAGGCACATGGATTAAACCCTAATGCGGTAAAAGCGATGAAAGAAGTAGGAATTGATATTTCCGAGCAAGAATCCGAACTAATTGATAGCGATTATTTAAACAATGCGACAATGGCAGTTACCCTATGTGGTGATGCTGCTGATCGTTGCCCAATGACACCACCACATGTAAAAAGAGAGCACTGGGGATTTGATGATCCTGCAAAAGCAGAAGGCACAGATGAAGAAAAGTGGCAAGTATTCCAACGTGTACGTGATGAAATCGGGGAACGTATTAAACGTTTTGCTGAAACTGGAGAGTAAAATATACTAGGTTGATATTTGAAGTATATTAAGGCTCACGGTATAGTAAAAAATTATGCAAATAAACTAATTTAAGGCTATTCTTCAAGTAAGAGAATAGCCTTTTTCTATATGTAAATACATATATACTTTTAGTTAATACTGTATTAGTTTTAGAGAGAGAAAGTTTACACGATGGAAATGGTTATTATTGATAGGAATATGAAAATAATCCAGTACTAGATGGAAAACTATTCTATCATATTTAAGTTCTGATAGACTTCCAGAAAAATATGTTAGATGAATATCTGATTAGTATAAAAGTGCAAGACTATAACAGAGGAGTGTTTTCCAATGCAGAGGAATTACTTGATTATAACGTTCGGCATTGTTTGGACTATCATTTTTTCAGGTATGAGCTTTTATTGGGCAATGGGCGGCTTACTTGGTGTTAGATCTCTAGGGGGTTCTATATATGAAATGTCCCTAAACCCTTCCCCGTCATTCATCAAGATTGTTTGGCTTACCGGTTTTATGAAATTGCTTGGATTACTTTTATTATTGCTTCTTCTTGTTCAATGGAAGAAGGCTATCATAAATAGAACGCTGTATTATGTTGTGAAAATTGTAGGGACCTTACTGTTTTTATATGGGCTCCTTAATTTCATCACCATTACCTTAAGTACGATAAATATCTTAGATTTTGATTTAGATTTATATGCAACGCTTTGGCGATTATTTTTTTGGGAACCTTTTTGGATGATTGGTGGGATTTTTTACTTTTTTTCTGTTAAAAAACAGTAAATCTTCTTTCAACTCTCGACGGATTTTCTCAAATAAGCCATTCATTCTAACACACTCTTCTAGAATAGGAAGCAATAAATTAATGAGGGTGATCCAACTTGGATTACCCTTTTTGCAGTTGAATTCTAATTATATTTCGGAATGTTATGTTAGTATTTAGATAATAGTTTTTTGTTACAGGTGCTAGAGTTGGAGAATATCATTTTTATAATTATCTTGCGAGATAATGTACTTAGGGTAACCGCAGAGTGCTTAATAAGGTGATCGCTTTTTTCTAACAACAAGGTTGTTCTAATATTATGTTAGTATCGAAATAGAGATATTGATCTCTACAATACAAATTTACCTTGCTGTAGTCTTGGTATAATGATGTTAATGTTACTTGAAGGTACAGTAAGGTTAGGAGGTTTAATGTGCTAGAAACATTATCTTTAATCGGAGACAGATTAAGCAATGAAAATATAACTTGGGGAGTTGGTGGCTCACTACTCCTTAGCTTTTATAACATAATCGATAAACCAAATGATATCGATATATTAGTAGATGAAAGAAATGCTACCAAATTCAATAAAATTATGTCATCCATCGGAAAACCGAAAGAAGCATTAAGTGCTAACCCCTTTCGTACCAAATATTTCTCTAAATATAAAATAAATGGTGTCGATATTGATGTGATGGGTGGATTTGCAATACAACATGATGAAGGAATTTATAAACTATCACTGCAACAGGCATCCATTGTAGCTCACAAAAAAATACATGGGGTTGATATTCCTTTATGTTCGCTTGAGGATTGGTATATTTTATATTTATTAATTCCAAACAAACTAGAAAAAGCTATGCTTATTGAAAAGTATTTTAGAACTCATGGTGTAACATACCCGCATTTGTTAAAGGAAGCAATGAATCATTCTTTACTCCTTGAAGTTAAATGCAGAATTGATAAATTATTAGGCTAACTGGTGCAAGAGGTAGAGTTTTTGGAGAAGCGGTTTGTGGAGAAATCTATATCCACTATATGCTATAAAAGTAAAACAAAGTGGTCGTAGATGACCACCTATTTCTAATCTAATAATTTTTATGTTTGTATGTAGGGAGAAGTTATTATGCTATCGGGCATAAACTATTAAAAGTTAATGACAATAAAAGATCAATTATGAAATGAAGGAGAATTTTTAAATTGAAGGAATTTATTGGTACATTATTTGCTTGTATCTTTATTTGTTGGGTTTTTGTATTTTTCTTCCTCGGTTTTATCATAGAAAACATTTGGGCATTAGTTATTTTGCTTGTAGTCGTATTAGCAGTGTTCATTACAATTCTTATAAAACAGGAAGCCAGAATTGAAAAATTAGAAAAGAAAGTGGAAACGTTATTGAGTAACCAACAGGATTAAGGAATATTTAATATTGTGAAATTGTAGATAAAATCCAAAAACACATGTTTCTTTAAGACAGTCTTTATTTAATGTAGTTATATCAACTTTTCTATTGATTGCGATATCTTTCATAGGTTATAACTACTTCTTTAAAACGTGCATTGGAGGAGAATTATTTGAAATGGTGGAAATTAGTTTTACTGTGCCTGCTAACGATATTTTTAGTCGAATTAACAGTTGAGATAATAAAGAAGCTTTCATAAAAAGACCATACATAATAAAAACGTTCTAAAGAGAACTAAAGATTGACTAATGCCTATACTGTAAGCGGAATATATACCATAGATTTTGATTAAATAAAGATAGCTATAAGTAACAAAGAATATTATAATTAGAGACATAAGAATGAAGAGGAGACAAATACCATGTCCGAGAAAAAGAAGCTTAGTAGCCATTCGTCCGCTAGTTGCCCATAATCCAACGTTTAAAGCCCTGCATCAACACTATACAACACGGTCTGAAAAACCATTGAAAAAGCAACAGTCACTCATTGCCTTGTGTTGTAAGTTATTACG
>NZ_JBCPXV010000068.1:0-11758 GCF_039581225.1 Ornithinibacillus proteolyticus
GTATACCGCCAAAATGGGTAAATCTAGTTTAGGAAATGGAAATGATTTCAAAAAACTGGTTCCAAGCAATTTTCAATCGCTTGGAACCAGTTTTTTATTACTTACAGGCTGGTTTTGTCCCAGCCTCATCTATTAGCCATTTTGTAAAAGTTAACAAATCTTTAAACTTCATATCTGCTTCACTCTTCGTTTCTTCTCGAGTTCCAACCAACACTGTTTTGGTTCCAGCTCTCTTCCCAGCTTCAATATCCTGGTCACGATCGCCAACCATATAGCTCTTCCTTAAATTCACCCCATGTTTTTCTGCTAAATCAAGTAACATTTGAGCACCTGGTTTTCTGCATGCGCAGCTGGCTCGTGGCTTATGTGGACAATATGCAATATCATCAATTTTTGCTCCGAATGCTGCTAAATCATCACGCATTTTTTGGTGGACCTCCTCAAGCGCTGATTCCGTCATATATCCCAATCCAACACCACCTTGATTAGTGACCACAAACACTTTAAACCCCATATTATTTAATGACTTAACGGCTTCTCCAACCCCTTCTAGTAAATAAAAGTCACTAGCCTTATTAACAAATCTCACCCGATGGGACAATACCTCATTAATGACCCCATCTCTATCTAAAAAAACTGCCTCTTGCATGATATCACCTTCCAATATTATTATTAGTCAGTTTACCCATTTAACTACATTGACACCACCCGTAAAGAGAGATATGTTCAATATAATAATTAGTTTCATGGGAAAAGGAGTATTCTTAGATGTCTATTATAGAGAAATTAAAGTTATCAAAATATCATAACCTCGTAGTATTGAATAAACCTAAAGACTATATAATATTCGACAACTTTGCTACAGAATTGATAAAGAATCATGATGCCATTTTTATTTTTATTGAAACGATTGAGGAAATGGTAAAACACACAATCCAAGTTATCGAGGGTAATGAATTATTGCAGGAAAAGGGCTACCTCTTTTTCGCCTACCCTAAAAAGGGAAACAAACGATACGATACACATGTCCATCGCGATGAAATTTTCCCTGCGTTAAAGGTTGATGAAGATGGATATGTCAACGATAGTGATATTAAATTTGCTCGAATGGTTAGTATGGATGATGTATTTACCGTTGTAGGACTTAAGCGTGAAAAGAAAAAGGAGAAAAAAACGTCTCCCGCTAGTCAATCTGTAGCCGATTATGAGGTTAATGTTAAGGACGTGGAAGCAATGTTAATCGATCATCCAAGTGAATTTTCATTCTATCAGAGTCTAACCCCTGGTTATAGAAGAGACTGGGCACGATTCATCTTTTCTGCAAAACAGCAGAAAACCCGAGATAAACGAGTTGAACAAATGGTAGAGGTATTATCCCAAGGATATAAGACAATCGATTTATTCCGTCAAAAAAAGAAATAATCATGACTTTAACTAGAAACACCTCCGAAATTAGAGTGAACCCTGAATTTCGGGGGTGTTTTATAATGGATTAAATTGTGCCATTTAGCATAGCCTATAAATGGAATTTGACATACAAAAGAAAATGTAGTAAATTAGCTGATGGCGAACAATTATAATTATCATACGATAAAATATTCGTATTTAGGAGTGCTATTTATGGAAAACGTATTTGATTACGAAGATATCCAGTTAATTCCCGCAAAATGTGTTGTAACTAGCCGTTCGGAATGTGATACATCTATTACATTCGGTGGTCGCAAATTCAAATTGCCTGTAGTACCTGCTAATATGCAAACCATTATAGATGAAACAATTGCCTTGAAATTAGCTGAGGAAGGCTATTTCTATATTATGCATCGATTCCAACCAGAGAAGCGTTTAGACTTCGTTAAGGATATGCAAAAACGCGGATTATACGCATCCATTAGTGTTGGTGTAAAAGAAGAGGAATATCGCTTTATTGAAGAATTAGCTACAAATAACCTAACACCAGAATATATTACAATCGATATTGCACATGGTCATTCCAATGCAGTAATCGAAATGATTCAACATATTAAAAAGACACTTCCAGGAAGCTTTGTTATTGCCGGTAATGTCGGAACTCCAGAAGCAGTAAGAGAATTAGAAAATGCTGGTGCTGACGCTACTAAAGTAGGAATTGGACCTGGTAAAGTATGTATAACAAAAATTAAAACGGGCTTTGGTACTGGCGGATGGCAATTAGCTGCACTTCGTTGGTGTGCAAAAGCAGCCAGCAAACCAATCATTGCTGACGGTGGCATTCGTACACACGGTGATATTGCGAAGTCTGTCCGTTTTGGCGCTAGCATGGTCATGATTGGTTCTCTATTTGCCGGACACGAGGAATCACCTGGTGAAACAGTTGAGAGAGATGGCAAGCTATATAAGGAATACTTTGGTTCCGCTTCTGAATTCCAAAAGGGTGAAAGAAAGAATGTAGAAGGTAAAAAAATGCTAGTGGAGCATAGAGGCTCACTAAAGGATACACTAATTGAAATGGAGCAAGATCTTCAATCTTCTATTTCCTATGCTGGTGGCAAAACGCTCGATGCTATTCGTAATGTAGATTATGTAATCGTTAAAAACTCTATTTTTAACGGTGACAAAGTATACTAAGAAAAAACGAACACATTCTTGTCATTACAGAATGTGTTCGTTTTTCTATGCTACCGAAAAGGTGTTGATACTTTCCCTCTGTTACCTTTTTTGAATCGCTCAACTGAATAAGGGCACTGATACTTCCCCTCTGTTACCTTTTTCGACTCGTTCAACCAAAAAAGGGCACTGATACCACCCCTCTGTTACCTTTTTCGACTCGTTCAACCAAAAAAGGGCACTGATACTTCCCCTCTGTTACCTTTTTCGACTCGCTCAACCGAATAAGGGCACTGATACCACCCCTCTGTTACCTTTTTCGACTCACCCAACCGAATAAGGGCACTGACCCACTCCCTCTGTTACCCTTTTATCCTTCCTCCCCAAACCAAAATAGGCCACCAACTACCCCCCTCCATCCCATCCGCATAAAAATACCACAGCTAGAAACACTGTGGCAAAGCGAAATTTTTTCTTATCTCATAAAAAAAAGGTGAGCACTGCTTGAAAGTGCTCACCCTATTTAATCTAGTCCACCATCTTTTGAAGTTGATGTAACTGGAATGTACGAACTGATCTTGGTAAGAAACGACGAATTTCATCTTCGTTATAACCTACTTGAAGACGCTTCTCATCAATAATAATCGGTCTTCTTAATAGCCCTGGGTTTTCTTGGATTAATTGATATAGCTCCTTCATTGGTAATTGCTCAATGTCTACATCAATCTCCTTGAAAACTTTCGACCGTTCTGAAATAATTTCCTCGGTACCGTCTTCAGTTAGGCGTAAAATCCCTTTTATTTCTTCGAATGTTAACGGTTCCGAAAAGATATTTCTTTCTTTGTATGGTATATTGTTTTCTTGAAACCATGCTTTTGCCTTTCTGCAGGATGTACAACTTGGTGTAACGTAAAGTGTTACCATGTAATTACTTCCTTTCTCTCTATAAGAGATTTAACAAAAACTCATCCACAGATGTATTTCCTATGGTTCAATCTTTGAAAGACCAGGCCTTGCCCATATAAAAAACTGATATAGTTATTCTTATAAATATCTTTAATTCAATATAATTTTATTACAGCTAATCTGCACTGTCAACCTTACTTTCTTTACTCAGTGATAATTAGTATATTAATTATAACACAAGGAAAAGCCACATTGGAAAGTATGCCCAAAAAGGTTTGTAAATTATGCAGAAATAAATGTTTTATTTTATTTACTTATGTAAATTCATTTTTATCTCCATTACATAGCCATTTCCCTCTACAGACATTCTTTCGGGACCCACCCTACTTCGCCATTATATTTCTTTACTAAAGGATAACGCTTTTCACCATGATTCTTTTATACTCCATTTCGTCATACACTAACCAATAACTACTTTTACTTCATCATGAAAACCTTACCATTTGGATTCTTTCATTCCATTGCTACTTTTTTGCTACCTTCTACTTCCCAATATTATCCATAACCATTACAATACCAATAGGGACAAATTACTATCTAAGTTAAGCTGCTCCTAGGGGGAAATTATATGAAGCCTACTGCAAAAGAAATATGGTCCATACCGAATATTCTATCTTACATAAGACTGCTTTTAATTCCGATTTTCGTTTATATTTACATAACCGCAAATAGTACGTCCGATTATTATGTAGCAGCACTTATCATTTTATTATCAGGACTAACAGATATGTTAGATGGGCTTATCGCCCGGAAGTTTAATCAAATAACCGAACTCGGTAAAACAATAGATCCTATTGCAGACAAGTTAACACAGGCAGCTATTGTTGGATGCTTGATGTTTCGGTATGACTACATGTGGATATTAGTCCTATTGCTAGTTGTGAAAGAATTGTTCATGGGTATAAACGGACTAATCCTTCTGAAAAAAGGTAAAAAGTTAGATGGGGCCATGTGGTTCGGAAAAGTTTCTACAGCTATATTTTACGCTGCAGCATTTATCCTTATTGCTTTTCCTGAAATCAGCCCACACTACGCCTCACTCCTGATGTTGATTACAGGCGTATTTCTAGCGTTATCGTTCATCTTATATATTCCGGAATTTTTAAAGCTATATCGGAATGCATCTTAAGACCGCCAATTTAGGCGGTCTTTTTTAAAATCACGGTTATTTTCCTATTATCGCGTCCAATGGCATTTGTCCTTCTCCTATCCCCTCAAATCCCCCTTTCGACATATCCATGTCGACCGCCGTCTCTTTTTAAGAATTATTGTAATCTTTCGACATTTAGAAGGGTTTTTGTTTTATTATGTGGAATAAGTATTGCTAAAGCATTAGCATGACGATGATACTTTCCTATTAAATCCTTTACCCATATCCAGTTCGTTTGCTAATTGTCTAGCAGCGATTTCCGCCTCACCTTTACTATTGAACCCTCGCCTTGTAGTTTCTTTTTTTCTTCCAGTTTTAGGATCGTAGACAGTTCGCATTTTAAATAACCATTTTTCGCCATTCTTTGTCTTGTACTTCTGAAAACTAGCCACGATTATTCCCCTCTCTTAATTTGCAGTTTAAGTTATTCCATGTAAATTTTCTCTACTACCCTCAAACGATATAACTTCTCCCATAATTTCCTCCCAGGTAATAAAATTTACTTTGATACATTTCTAGTCGCTTTAATGCAAAGTCGTATTCGACATTAAAATTTTTCATTATTTCTGTAGCGTTTTGTATTTTAAGCTCGTCCAACATAAATGTTGGTACGCAAAAGTGATATGCAAAATGATTCGCTTGGTATTCTTGAAGTTCGCGAAACAGATAGTGCATTTTTAACTGTTGACCACAATGTCGGAGGTAATGGCATATTTCGTGCCCAAATATTTGCCATTCCTTTTGTTGAGTTGACCTTTTAATAACAATGTCATTTCCATCCCGAAAAGTGGCCTTTCCATAAAGTAAATTAACCCCTAATTTCGAAGCAATCGTTTTTATATCTAGTTGCTCCGGTTTGCTAATTGATAAAACTGTATACAATTCTTTAATGTAATCTTCTATGTGTGTATACATGTTATCCCCCTAAGTAGAATATATGTTCTGTTAAATTGTATAAGAGAGGGTGCACAAAATTCTGCACACCATAGTAATAATTATTATTTATATATGTTTATTATTAGTATAAGAGATAATTATAGTGTTATAATCTAAAAAAAGAGATATGTTTACCCATTTCAACTGCATCAAAATTGTTGGACAATGTATCAACTCCTGTTTCGAATAATGGTTGCGCGATTTTGTCTAAACGTTGTGTAACACTTAGGACGTAATCGTTAGCTGACGATAGGTTATTGATAGTTTCCTCGGCCAAGCCAATGTTAGCGATTGGATCAAAGTTCGAAACTGTTATCGCCCGGGCTTTTTATCCCGGGCATCTTTATGTTTCCATAAAGTCCAGCATATCTCATCATCCATAATGGATGCCGGACGCTCTTGATATCTAAAGACTTAGGTTTTCCATGAATTCATCCGGTTTGCAACTATAAATTACTTTATAGTGGGGCACTCTTTCTTATATTATATCCCTAACAATTCTTTCTTTTTTGCGTTATATTCCTCTTCAGTAATTGCTCCAGCATCTAGCAAATTCTTGAATTTCAGAATTTCATCTGCTGGACTATTCGAAGATTGTTCAGCGGCTTGTTCTTCATAATCACAAATATATTGTAAAGTAGACAAACATTCTTGAACTTTATTATATGAGTCCTTGTAAACGAACGATCCTTTTTTCACTTTTTTATCTAAAAAGTCTATGTAGTCAGACGAAACATTAATATCCTTTAGGCTTATCTTTATTCTTAGGCTGTCAACTATTTCTTTGTTTTTTCTTTTTGCAGTTACTCCTCCTACAACAGCTCCTGCTCCGCCAAATAGAGCTCCTCCAACCAACGCTCTACCTAGTCCACCTTTTGTTACAGATTCGCCATTTTCTAATAGTTCAAAGCTAGATATATCCTTATACCTATAGATACGTGGCTTCTTTTTTGGAGAAATCATTATTAACTTGTTGTCATCATCAAATTCTATGAACTTACCAATATATTTAGTTGCATTAAACACTTCCAAATATTTCGATACCTCATGGGTTCTTTTGTGCAAATTTACGATTTCTTGAGCAGGTATATTTTGATAACCTCTACTAGTCAATTCCTTTAATGTAACACCGGATTCAACTACACATTTTTTACAAACCTTTTCCCCATTCATAAATGTAGGGTCTAGTAAACCGACCTTTCCTCCGCAGATAGGACATTCCTTATTCGCCATCCCTTTTCCACTCCTCCTTTTTTTCAATCCTTGTCTTTATTTTGGCTTCTTTTGAATTTAACAAACTCATACACTTCTTCTAACTCTTCTGCTGTCATATTAGATAGATCATGAAACATTAAGTCTATGTCAGGAAATTCAGTAGCTATTTTCTTCTTGTAATAATCAAGTTTATTATCTTCTGTATCTAAATCACCATTCAATAGAACATCAACTTTAATACCTAGAGTCTTAGCAATATCATTAAGTATTTCTGGCTCAATACGTTTTTGGAATCCAGTCTCAATTTTGTTCATCTTGCTTTGAGATATTCCAATTTTGTTTGCTAGTTCTAGTTGTTCAATGCCTTTCTTTGTCCTTAATTCTCGTATTCTTTTTCCTAATTCCATTATGGATATTCTCCTTACAAAACAAGCGTTTAACGTTATTTTAAACTTTCTAAAATAGAAAGCAATATAGTATTCTAAAAAAGAATTTTAAAAAGTTCTTGCATTTCTATTTTGGAATATGTATACTCTAATTAAGATATTCCAAAATAGAATATGAAAGTTGAGGTGCAAATATGATTATTAACCTTGAAATCATCAAAGAAAAGCGCAAAGAAAAAGGCTACACCATGGACGAAATGGCAGAAAAACTTAAACTCACCAATGGTTCTATGTATTCTAAGCGCGAAAACGGCCATTACAAATTCAAGGCAGAAGAAGTAATGATGCTAACGAAAATCTTGAATATTCCCATGAAAAAAATTTTTTTATCAAATGAATATTCCAAAACGGAAATTACGACTGCAAAAGAAATTATTTAAGGAGGCAATCTAATGAATCAATTAAAAGTTCAAGTCGACACATCCCAAGTAGATGAAACTCAAGAAAAGATAGAAAAATTCATCGCTTTAGTAAAGGAAGCCAATTCATTGGCGGATGAATTGGCTCATAAAGAAATCAAAATCAGTATAAGCACAAATGAAACTAATTAACAGTAAATTCAAAGTCTTTATTGCAATGCGGACAGCGATTCTTACCCTTACTTGCTTCTATATCTTTATCGCATGAAGGGCACTTGATAGGAATGTTTTTAAGATTTGACATATCTTTGAGTCTTTTTTGAATGTTGTCAAATCCTTTCATTTCAAACTTCATCATATTCACCTCCCTTAATGTCACTATTCGACATAAAGGGACTAAATACCTGTTAGGAGGAGAAATACATGAATCAATTAGTTTTTATTCAAAACAACAAAGTGGTGACAGACACACTAACCGTATCTGAAGTATTTAAAAAATCTCATGATAAAGTTGTGCGCGATGTTAAGGTCCAAATCACAAAATTGCATGAAGCTAATGAACAGGAATGGAGTTCCGCCAACTTTGGCGAATCCCAATATCAACACCCCCAGAATAAACAATGGTATACAAAGTACGACCTAACAGAGGATGCATTTGCCATCATCGCAATGTCCTATGTGACACCCGAAGCAATGAAAATGAAAATTAAATTTCTAAATGAATTTAAGTTTATGAAAGAAAAACTTCAACACCCAAGAGTCTTATCGGAAAAAGAACAATTAAAAGCTTCAATGAAATTATCTCTCGAAGCCACCGAAACATTGGAACAACATAATGAACGCTTAACTTATCTTGAAAATCATATGCGAATAGATGGAATTCAAGAAAAGAAGCTTCAAAACAAAGCGAAATCTATCGCAATTGAATCTTTGGGCGGTATGAACTCAAATGCATATAAGAATGTAAGCCGTAAAGTGTTTTCTGGAATTTGGAGAGACTTCAATAATCATTTTCAGTTACCTAGGTATAGCGAACTCCCGAGAAAACAATTTGAAGAAGGGCTTAAATTTCTTGGTATGTGGCAGCCGAGTACTAGCTTACGAATCGAGATAGAAGAACTCAATCGCCAATTAGTAGGTGCTATATAAATGCCGAAGACTATTCAATTCAACAGTTTTCAAACAACCTATAACAAATTGCTTAAGAATGCTATAAACGATTTAACAAAAGTGAACATTCAATATTTTCATCACGACTTTCAAAGTGAACCTTTCTTACACGTTGAAGCAAAGGTGGAAAACGTAATGTTGGAACACGTAGAAACGCATGGTTTAGTTATTACAGTTTTAACACCGGAAACAACATTCACTTTCACAGAGAGAAATTACTATACTAACCTGTCAAACGACGCAGTTGTCTTTTCTTCAAAAAACGATGGAGAAACCTATTGCATTATTGAATTCATATAAGGAGTGATCTAAATGAACATCACATTAGAGTCCTTAGAAGCAAAGCTCTTGGAAGAGAACTTGAAAGACTTGTTCCAGAAAGCTTATGAACAAGGGCTTGAAGATGCAAGATCTATGCAGTCTCTTCCGCCAATGTTGAAAAAGACTGACCTTGCAAATTACTTCCAAGTGTCTCTACCAAGTGTGGAAAACATCATCAGAATGGACGGTTTTCCGAAATCCAAGGTTGCCAAGGCTAGATACCCACGAGATCAAGTAATTGAGTGGGCAAATAAAAATGTCGAAAGGGTCAATCGACTGAAACAAGCAATCTAACAATCTACCGAGGTGGGGGTCGGTAATTACATTATATGCCTATTAAACAAATATTTGGGTTCCACGACGGAAATGTTTCCATGGTGGCACATATCCCCCTAGAAAGGAGGGGAGACCTTGCAGTTAGATGGACAAACGCTCCGGCAAATGAGGAAGCGCAGAGGTATGAGTCAAGATGCACTAAGTCGAAGGTTACATATGTCTCGTAGCAACATTTCGAAACTAGAAAGTGGAAAATTAGAAATTCGCGGTAAAGATTTACTTCGTTGGGTTCAAGAGACTAATTCACTCGACATGTTAATAGCTATTACTGCTCAAGTAGATTTATCGGCAGTAGCAGACGTAATATCTCAGCTTTCACTTTTAGCCGGAACAATTCTAATAGGATGGTGTTTCTAATGAAACCAAACGAAGATTATCTGCTTGTTATGACAGTTTTACCTTTAATAAGTATCATCATTAGCCATTTATAGGAGGGGTTTTATGAGAGAACAAGTACTACCACAGGATTTGAAGTCAGCAAAGCAACATCTTAAATGCTATGAGGAGTGCAAAGAGCTAGCTGATGTGCATGTGAAACACGGGAATTATGATATGGCATTACATCGTTTAACAGATGCGATTAAATCAATTCATGAGTTATCTAGTTTAGCACGCAAAAAGCGCTTTATTGATCGACACAACGAACTTGTAAAACGCATGAGCCAAGAGGGAATACAAATTCAAATTATAAGAGGTATTCACCATGATTAAAAAACTAAACAACTACTTTTTCGATGAGGATGAAATTAGCGTATCCGATAGCATTTGGTATTACGGAATAGCTTTGGCAGTTCCAGTTATTATCTTCATTACTGTAATAATAGCTAGTTAGAAAGGAGTAAATGCATGACTACTAAATTACCAGTTGCAAAACACTTAACTGATGAAGAGTATCAGATTTTATTAGATGTTTACTCAAAACATAATCGTAGCATGGGATTAGAAAAACGAAAAGATTACACATTATCACATATTGTAAAAGTTGAAAGAAATAGAGAAGAAAAATGCTTAGAAGTATATTACGAGAATGGGGATTGGTGGCATTATGCAGCAGATGGCACATGGTATTAAACAAAAAAATAACCCACTGACGGCAATCAGTGAGTAGGCTTTTGGTTAATTAAATTCTATCACTCAACCTCTTAAAAGGCAAGGACTTGTTAGTCCTTCCTTCCAGAGCTTAGGAGCACTTTTACCCCTTGGGTGTTCCTGCTTTGGAAGGGTTGACTAACCCAAAACAGCGCGTTCACTACCTGCTGTAAATTATGGTCGGAAAGGAGGGTTGATATGTACAAAATTATTGGAATTGAGTCGGCTAGACCAATGGATGGCACCTATTGGAAGGTTGGCGAAAAACTTTACATCGACGGAGAGCCGAAAGAAGTAACTGAAATCAAGGATCTTACTTCAGAATTTCCAGACTCCATCGATAGACAGTATGACATTTACGTAGAAGGAAAACTTTATCAATCGCTTGTGAATATGCCAGTAATCATCACTTATGATACTGAATCGAGAAAGGAGGTATAACATGGAACATCCTACGATCACTCACATGGAAAGGACAGGCCATCCACCATACAGTCCTAAACGTGAGGAATATGGTGTGGATGCGCTAGGAAATGAAGTATTTGTCGGGGAAGAGATTCTTGTTCTAGAAGATGATTTTTATTTAGTGGAAGAACTGACTGCTCAAAGTAAAGAAATCCTTGAACAACTTGGTGCTACCTACAAAATTGCTGCATAAAAAAAGACCATCTCGCAAATGGTCTACGCGCATACAAATTCATTTATGCCTTTATTATAAGAAACTTTTGAAATAAAGGCAAGAGAGGGGACGGTATGGATCATTATAAGTTTTTCTTTGAAATGACAGAAAAACATCCAGAAATATCACCTGAGACTATTTTTATTGGAATGTGTCAATCAATTTCAAAATCTGACCATACAACCAAGCAAGATTTAATAGATGTTACCAACGCTTATAGCGATTATAAGGAGGAATTAAATAATGAGCGAATTAGCCGCACAGTATCAGCAAGCTAGTAATAATAGCGCATTAGCGCAATCTACAGCAAGTAGAGAAATGGAAGAAGTTAAGGGTCAGATTTTCATGGCTCGTCAGTTTCCTAGGAATGTGTTTCAAGCTGAACAACGTATTTTGGATGCATGTAAGAGACCTTCACTTGCGCAAACGGCAGTCTACAGCTACCCAAGAGGTGGAACTAAAGTTGAAGGCCCATCTATCAGACTTGCAGAAGTTATAGCTCAAAATT
>NZ_JBCPXV010000069.1:0-11385 GCF_039581225.1 Ornithinibacillus proteolyticus
TGGAAGCCTGATGAATAAGTATTCTTCGGGCTTATTTTTTATTAAAAAAACTAAAAAACTTCATACATTTACTTGCATATACGCAAGTAAGGTGATATAATATAATTAACAAAGAACAAGGAGGTGAAAAGCATGTGGAATACTTACTAACAACAATAGCCGTACTTACTAGCTTGGTTACGATTCGGAAATTCTGGCATGAAGGTACGAAATCGAAACTGGAAGCTGATAAGATACGGCTAGAAAACAGAAGAAAGAGACGAGGGGCATAACCCCTCTCTCATCTTCAACTTAAGTATAGTATACCACATGTATATTATGAAAGTTTTAATTTCAATACTCATTGTGTCATTGGTCGTGTTAATTGCTGTTTATCTAAGAAAACTGTATTGGGATAGTAAAGTTGCTAAAGCAAAAAGAGGTGAAAAGGATTGAAGGAAGATATTCGGAGGCTAATTAATTCTCATATTACTGGTTATAAAATTCATAAAGAGACTGGAATATCTGAAAGTACCATATCAAGAATCAGAAATGGAAAAATTGAATTAGGGAGCATTTCGTTAGACAATGCGATTAAATTACATGAGTTCTATAAAAAGCACAAAAATGAAATATAGCGCACTTGCGTTTTATAAATTCATGTTATTAGGAGCGACTGCAAAATGAGCAATCAAACAGAAGCGAATAAGCGTTGGCAAGCGAAAAATAAAGAGCATGCAAAATATCTTAGTAATAGATCACGTACACGCAGTTTTATTCGTAATCAAGCTACATTAGAAGATTTAGAGGAATTAAAGCAGCTTATTAGAGAACGCGAAGAATTACTAAAGAGTTGAGTCTCTCTATTTGGGAGGCTCTTTTTTTAAACGACCATAACCGTCAGGAGAACTCATGTTCTTGTGACGTTAAAAAATTAACCCATGCAAGATGGGTCTATAACAATATAGTGATGATTTTAAACAGGTTGAAGGCCACTGATTTCCTCTGGCTTTATATTATGGATAGAACATAAATCACGTATTACTTCCAGAGCATACTCCTTCCTAGCTTTTCGCGAGTGACTCTCTGACCAGCTTCCATTATCTTGATCTATTGAGTATGCACGACTTAAACCAGGTAAAATATCAAGATAAAACTTTAACAATATAAACTCCTCATTGCCGGATATTCCTTCCGGTACCTCATTTGATTTAGTGATTAAACTTCTTTTTTTATCTATTGTTAGAGAAGAATCAGTATTTAAGCAGAAATTAACACGTATAGAATTTTCATATGTAAGATTAAAATCAGATTTATATACTAATTGATTTATTCCCAGAGCGGTCATATTAGATAATTCACTAGTTGACTTTGGACCCGTACCCCGGGTATCATGTTGTTTTCTATCAGAATATCTTCCTATACCTTCAACATCATTTATTTTTATTACTCCATGAGGCGTAGTTAGGTTTTGTTGCTTTAAGTATTTATAGTACATCCAATAAAAGAATTCACTGGATAATTGATATTGCGGAAGAGGAAATTCTACTTTACCCCATTCCTTCTTTTTACGCTCTCTATAACCTTGTCCCATTAAGACAGATTTAATCTTTACATCATTCTTACTTCCAAATACTATAGCGTATACCTTTTGAAAATATTCGAAGAATATTGTATTAACTTTATGAACCTTTATTCTCCTATCCCTTGGTAGTAACTTAGTACGCTCAGGATCAATATAAGCATCATTTTCAGGAATAGGTACTTCTATGATTCCAACATTACTAAAATACCTAACAACTTCATTTTCCTTTTTATTTGCGGTACTAAAGCACTTTATTTCGGATGGTTTTTCCCAGCAATGGTTTAGACTTATATCATTTATAGATAAGTCATCCTTTCCCTCTAAATAATGAATTTTTTCAGAATAATCCATAGAATGCATTAAACCTATGACATCCTCTAAAGACATCATATTGTCTAAACCCCATATCTGAGTGTGTAAAAATCCATTAGCCAAAACTAATCCCCCTTGTTTCTGTAAAATTCTATTTTGAAATCTTGTGGTTTCCAGTTTATCAGGAACTCCAAGAATTTTGCTCTCTTTTCTCTATCTCTATTTAAAATCAATATAGGATTAATAATTACCGTCGTATCGTCACTAAGGAATAATTCCTTTACGTCTCTCGGGTCTTTAATAAAGAATTGTATTTTTTTGACTAGAGTTGCATCATTAGAATGAGTCGAAATCTCTTTTAAATAATCCGATATATCAATCATAAAACCTGAACCATCTACTAATGGAACAATTTCTTTTTTTAATGATTCGTCTTTTGCTTGCAGATAAATTTCCTTAGGATTACCTTCAATTAAAATACTAATATTCTTATTCTTTAAGTACTTATATAGGAGATAATTCCAGCTACTTCCCCTGGTAGTTTCCATATACAGTTCAATAGTTCGACTATCTAAGCCTGTATCATTTAATACGTACTCACAATTATTCTTTCTTGTAACCTTATTGTATTGTTTAACACTCATCTTCACTGGGCGTTTATAAAATTTGGGGATAAAATTAATAATTGCTGAAACAAATATAATTACTCCCATAAATACGAAGTCATATATTTTATTTTGAAAATAAGTGCTTCCTTTTTGATTTGAAAATAATACGAAAAAAATAGTTGCCTGTAACAATACATTCGCAAAAGGTAGAACTAGTGTTTTCAACTTAGTTCCACCTCTCTAGTAAGTCCTGCTAAATGTTTAATAAAATTATTATCCAAGATTTCGTTAACTTCTTGCTCATCTTTTGTAATGTCTAATTCAGCTAATCGAGTCATTCTAAAGATACCATTCTCAAAAAATATCTCTAAGCTATTAATATCATTACCATTCTGTTTATACCATTTTAAGATATCTATTATCTTTGTATAATCTTGTTCTAAAATACCTTTATCTAATTGATCCTTCATTTCGGGATCATATTTTGAATTATTAATCTCCACATTTAATAATCTTGCCTTTATTTGAGGAATCTTCTCAATCACGTTAATAAATTTTTCCTGTTCAACCTCAAATTCTCGTAGATAGTACTCTTTTTCTAGATTTTTTCTAGCTTGAATAGGGAACATGTCGGTATCAATGGCAATAACTGTTGAATTAGGTAGGTAATAAATACCCTGTTCTTTAATTTCCAAAAGACTTTTAAGTTTTTCATCAATTGTTTTATATAGAAAAAGAACTTGTTTTGCCAAACCTACCACCGCCCTTATTCAGAAAATTTAATCAATAAATCCCCTATATAAAGTATATAATAAATGTTTATATTTGTGAAAAGAAATATATTATAATTTGTGTGTATTTGAATAATAATAATATAGAACGTTTGTTCTGTAAAGTATAAAAAGCCCTCCTGTTTCGCAAGAGAGCTTTAATATATTTACTCCACGTCTTTGATAAATACCCAAGACAGAATCTCTTTTAATAGTACACGATCAGCTTTAACTTGCTGTATCGTATATGTTTTACCCTTTACCCAATTAGGGATACTCTCACCTGTTGCATACTTAGTGGCAGATTTTTTAACTTTGACCTTACCATTTACTTTTAACGATGGCTTAGTTGCAGCCTTTTTGCTATTACTAGGCAGCTTAATCTTTTGACCAGGTACAATCAAGTCGCCACTTATATTATTTAAACTCTTTAAAACGTTAACAGTGGTATTATATTTTTGAGATATGCCCCAAAGGGTGTCTCCTTTTTTTACTACGTGTACACCACTTGTGCTTTCAACTTTACTCTTAGATTTCTTCTTCAAGCCAAAATGAGCAGCAATGGCATCAGCTAGCGCCTTCCCTGTACGGTCTAGTACACTGTTATCACGCAATTTCTTAATATCGATGGTAGAATCCATAAATCCACCTTCAATTAAAATTGCTGGCATGTTGGATTCACGAAGCATATGGAAGTTAGCTGATTTAATACCGCGATCTCGTAATCCCATTGCTCTTACAATTGCTGGATGAATCTTCTTAGCTATAGCAAGACCTGTAGAAGAACCAGGATAATGATAAGTTTCTGTTCCAGTCCAATTACCCCATTGACCTGTATTCGCATTGTGATGATAAGAAATAAGGATATCTGCCTTCTGACTGTTTGCCTTATTTGTTCTTGCTGTTAAGGATACATCTGTCTTGCCTGTAGGGTCATCTAAACGAATTACTGTTACATTGTCATACTCGTTTAGATATTTGGTAGCTGCAGCTACTACTTTACTGTTGAATGACCACTCACGTTCCCCATCCGGAGTTCTTTTCCCCGGTGTATTCATACCATGTCCTGCGTCTAATGCGATTTTAACCATGATTATTTATCCCCTTTACTATTTAGTGTATCTACAGCCTTTTTGAGTACTGCCGGTATTGGCAAGTTAGTTCGCCCTACCGTCTCAAGAATCGATAACAATTCATTTGCCAAATAAAAGAAGATGACCGCATCTCGAATAAGATGGCCATCTCCTAAAATTGAATCTATAGCGTGTGCTACTGCTACTAGTACTAAAATTGTTACCTTTTTAGCAATACCTCGAAATCCTTTTTTACTGCTTAATTCCCCAAAGCTTGCAGCTACAAGTACTGCTAAGATGTAATCAATTGCAATAAATAATACAAGTGTTTGAATCAAGACTGACCATCCTCCCCATAAAAAAGAGGCTAGTCCGCCCCCTACTCCTACGATGATTTTAATAAAGTTTTCCAATTGTTTTCCTCCTATTTTTTGGCATAAAAAATAACGCTTATTCAGCGTTTTCTGTATCCTCTGATTCAGTTCCTGCTATCTTTGCAAGTACATGATCTCTAATCACATCCGACAGCCTGTTTTCCGCGCCTGCTATAAAATAATCCATTACTGGCATTGTAAAACTACCATCAACATTTAATACAATGTTGGGTATGCTGGCATCGTCTTTGCCGCGATAGTTAACTAATCTGACCTGTACACCATCTTCTGTGATATTGCGTGAGCTTGTCTCCGAAAATTCGTATTTTGCCATCATGCTTGCTCCTCCTCTGTTTTACTTACTTCAACTTCCTCAAAAGCTTCCACCAAAATAAAATGCGCTTCTGCTTCTTTCCCGACAAGTTCCTTGTCATAGTCGTTAACAAGCTTTTCAACTGTTCTTAATGCAGATTTTAAATTAACATCATCAATTACAAAATACTCTTCATATAACGCATCTTGTTGCTTTTTAAACTCTTTCGCATCTTCCATTACAAATCTACCATTCTCGTTTTGCACAACGTTGTCATCTTCATCTTTTTTAGCATATTCTTTGAGTAATTCTAATTCTTCTTCTCCCACCCCCTTATTGCGTTCTTTTAATGCATTAACAATTCGCATACGATGGATATTTTTCTTACCCTTTGCTGTAATTGTATTTAATAAAAAATCTGCAACGTCACCTAAGTGTTTGTTTTGTATTTTAATCATGCTACTCTCTCCTCTAATTTTTTGATTTTGTTTTGTAAAATAGTGACTTCATTTCGAAGCAACTGATTTTCAACTTTTAGCCAATTAATTTCGTCATCTACCTTTTTGTCCAATTCTTGCACCGCTTTAATAGTAGGCGCAATAAGTTGTGTCTCTTTTAAGTTAAATAAGCCATCTTCCCCAACACCTATAATGGTGTAGTCATCAATATCAACATTAAACATGTGCAACGAGCTTATTACCTCTTGTGCTATAAAACCAAACTGTAAAGGGTTTTGCTCTTCTTCAGATGGTTTCTGCTTTAACCTAAACTCTCTCGTAGTTAGCGAGTTGATAAAGTCTAAACCTAATTCATTAGAAGCAATATCCTCTTTTGCCCTTTTATCAGATACTTTTACAGGATCGTTACGTAAATAAATGTTACGTATAGCGTTAGTTGTTGAATTACCGCCAATTTGATAATTGTAATCTTCTCCATACATACCCCTAAAGGTAATATCAGCCCCACTACCACTATAATTAGTCTCAATAAACCAGCCACTACGATTGTTATAATAGTTTTGTATGTTAAATGCCTGCTTACCTTTAATTTGATATAAAGGACCAACGGAATAGTCGAACGAATTACCACCTATCATCGTGATAGTTGGATTGCCGTTAAAATCATAAGTGATGCCCTTATCCCAACCAACTGCCCTATTTCTCATTTGGAAAATAAAGCCGTTAACACTATTAGCAGCATTGTCTGTACCTGTTGCGGCTGTAGAGTTAGCTATAAACCCACTAAAATACTGCGATAAACTGTTCAAATTGCTTGCACCTGTAGTACCCAAATATACAAATGGATACCTGTTACCAATACGATCACCTACACCTATACCTGCTGAGCGTGTTAAATTATCTGTGCTGTCATATTTGCGATAAGTTAGCGTGTTCCCTGCATCCTCAAAATTTATCTGTGCTCCATTAGCAATTGTTATAGCTGCATTTTGCATACGTAAAGTACCAGTATTAAGGTTTAAGTCCATATTATCGTTACTACTTAATAACCTTCCTGCTGTCACTGTACCTAAATTAGCACTAATGGCGGACAAACTTGCAGCATTAATTTTATCTGCATTTACACTAGCTATTTTTGCACTTGTAACGGCTAGGTCATCTATTTGTGCTGTCCCAACTACCGCTGTACCTAATTTAGCTCTTGTTATGGCTGCATTTTCGATGTGGGCTGTTTTGATGATTCCCTCATCGATTAAGGACAATCCACTAAGGTGTATTAAATTACCTTGTATTCGTACACCCTCTTTTGATAGGTTAATAGTTGCTACAATATCATCAACATTAACTTTAAGCTCTATTTTGTCTGCTAATTGACTTATTTCGGACGACATGACTGTCATTTGACTTTCAATATCTTCTGGGGCAGGTGTCCAGTCGGTGGCTTTGTTGCCTTTTTCGAGTTTTACCCTATCTACATAAATACCATCCGTAGGAGAGTTCACATAAAAACTAAATGCATTCGTCGATGTAATATTTGGCGTAAAAGTGTGGGAGTATTGCATATAATCATCACTATTAATAGTTACAGTAGTTAATCCGCCACTTACTCCCTCTTGTCCTATCCGCATCGTTCCGAAACCTTTCGCCCAAATGGTGACAGTGTAGACCTGTCCTTCTAGTGTTTGAGGTCTATAATTCTGATGAATATAAAACCCGCCTGATGCCTTGCTTGCGCTTGTTATTTTTATAACCCCATCTTCAAATGATACTGTACCATCAAACGATGTAGAGCTATACAGTACGTATCCTATCGTTCCATTTGAAAAATCACTGTTTCTAATTAAATTCCTGCCACCAATCTCCAAATCGTCAATAGCACCTCTAACATACGTAGCATCTACCTTGCTACTAATTTGTCCTGCTTGTATTTCTAATTGTGCATTCAAATCACTTAACTCTCTAGTATGTGTAGTAACAGTACTCCTAACAGATGATACGTCAGTGATAATGCCATCTGCTTTAACGTCTAATGTGGTTATATCGCTACGTATTGAGGTAATATCGCCTGTTAAGTTGTTTATGGTTACCTCTGTATCGCCGACTCTTGTTGAAATACCATCGATAGTTAGGTCTAGTTGTGCCATTTTATTGCTGTAGACTGTTAAATCGACCTTATCCTCTGGAGCAGGGGAGTAATCTGACGGTTTATTACCTTTTTCTAGCATTATATTTGGTATCTCATCTGCCTGATTTGATAAATATATAAAGCCCCATGTTACATTACTAGGTACAGTAAGGTAAACGAGTTTATTCGATGCGCTGTCATCTCTAAAAGCTCGGCTTACAGGTATTGAACCTACAGTTGGCTCCTCGTCAAACCAATAAACGCCCCATCTATTATTAGTAGATTCAGTACGCTGTAAAACCCATTTTTCACCCTCAGAAACCTTAAATGAAAAACCTCTGTATGGGCTACCTTGTACTAGTACATTTGAGCTTGCCCAGGCTAAATTATTTATTCTTCCCCTTACAAAATAGTTCCTACCACCAATGTTAATGTTATCAATCTCTTGATCAATTAAACTATTGGTCTCTGTCTTGGTGTAAACCTCAGTTCTTTCAGCTTTAGCGGACAAACCGTCTGCAAGTGCTGTTATTACTAAAGACTGTTCATAAACTGTATCATCTAAATTCCCTAATTCTGTTATGGTAGTAGATAATTTACCATCAATCTCATTAACATCTCGTACTATTGTTGTTACTGTGCCTTCTATATCTTGCGTGCGTTCTAACAAATTGTTAATTTCGGTATTTACATCACCAATGCGGTTGTTTAAATCATCTGTAATTCTATCTTCCACTATTTTTATTTCTTGGTCTGTATACTCTTTTGCTTGTTGCTCTAGCATATCTTTTGCATAATCTGATATTTGGGGGAAATCTACCCCTCCATCACCAATAATTTTGGATATGTCATTTAAATCTCTCAACCTAGCTGCTAAGTCTGGGTTAAATAAAATTTCATCAGATATTACCCGATGTGTTGTAGCACTCACCTGTATTGACCAATCACTTGGTGTACCTTGATAATTGACTGCTCTTACTCGGTAATACCAGACTTGGTCTGTGCCTACTAAATGCGAAAAGGTGCTTGTTTGTTCTCTGGATAACAGGTGCTGGCTATCCGGTACAAAATCTTTAACAGGAGAGCCATAAACCTCATAGTGTTTAATGTAAATCTCGTCTGCATAATCCCAGTACAGTTGAATTACTTGGTGACCACCCTCTGCTTTCAAATTGACTGGAGTGGAGGGTTTAATGTTTGGATAGCTGTCATCAGAAACTTTTGCAGGTCTACCAGAAATTCTTTGGACTTCGTTTTCTAGCTCATTGAGGCGATTATCTTCCAAGTTTAAAAACTGACCCATCTCAACTACAGCAGTATTGTCGGGGTCTAATAAGTCATACTCAATTGCGATGACTCTAGTTTGTATCTCAATTGGTCTTGCAAAATATCTATCTAGTGCAATTGCTGTATCACCAAGGCTAACCTTATCGTCAAAAAGATCAACAGATAGGCGGTAATTAACCTCAGGTTCCTGTGCAGTCTGTAGGTGATTCCATGTATGCCAAAGTAATTCTTCGGGTTCCTCGATATCATGATTACTGTATTGCCCTTTGCGGTGGATTAATTCTCCATCTTTTAAACGGCCATATTTTTGTAATGCTTTTGGATCACCAACCCACTTTTGACCTTTTGGTTTATCAACAGGATCGCCTTTAGCCACAGACCATTCTACATCAGCAAAATCAATATAGCGTGTATTACCGCCTCCATCTGTCTCTAGGCTTGCTCCCCAGCCATACATAGCCGTTTTAGGGTAGCTAATCACTGTACGCTGAATCTCCGTGATGTTATGGTCAATCTCGAATCTTTGACCATGATCCTTACCTAGACGTTGTACGAGCTTAATCTTACGAGCGACAATGTTATTTTCTTCATCAAACTCCACAACATCTTTAATATCACCGCCCCATGTATTACGGATTTTCCATATTGCATCAATAGAGTACAGCCTATAAAAGTTAGTACTTGCTAAACCAAGGCTTACTTCTACTTCACCTATATATCGGGTGCCTTGTACAGCTACATTTAATGCTGTTTGTGCTTCTACATCCGTAAAACGACGATCTTCTATCACATTGTCACTTAATTCATCTACAAAATTAGGAATGCAAGTTGCAGTTGTTTGTGGACCATCATTATTGTCTAGGTCGTCTAGTTCCTTAATAACATAAAGTCTAAGATCACCATCGCAATCCCGAAAGACCACTTGATTTTCCTCTTTTACAAATTGTGCGTTTTCAGAGTCTGCTTCTACAGTAAATAAAAAGGGCTCGGTAGGTACCTGGTTCAACTCTTCGCGAACCGGTGCACCAACAAGCCCTGTATCTTCTGAGATTATCGTAAGTAAATTGTCGTCCTGGTCAAAAATGTATAATTCTGCCATGTTTTTCCTCCTTTCTTTCAAAATTAAAAGCATCCTAATAAGGATGCCAATTAATACTTATTAAAGCTCAGGTATTTCTTTTAAATCTCTTACAACTTTCATTTGAATTGGCACACCCTTCGTCTCGCTTTTAAGATGAAACAGTATAGCAGTGTGATTGCCACTTACATTCTTTTTAAATACTAACTTAACTTTAAATCCTTTCTTAATACCTTGTAAAGTATCGATTGAGAATGCATTTAAAGTTCTATTTCTATCCAGCTCTACTTCTTTAATGAATTTTGTTCCAAACATGGTTCCGTCATCTTTTTCCAAAGAAGCCTGATTTTCATTTAAATCGGTAAATATGATAAACTTTCCGTTTGGTTCATAAAATCTTTTTACAGTTATATAAAAATGCAACTCATAAGAACTCACTTCGTGAACATAAGATATCAAATTATTGAATGTAGGATAATCTTTTTCTTTTTCTGCCCCAGAGACTATATCCATAATTTGCTTAATTGTAACTTCCATTCCCTGGTTATATAAATCCAAATAATTCAAAGCAGAAATTATAGTAGGTGGATTAACATTGTCTGCTCTTACAGGAATAAATTTAATTTCTCTTTTGCTTTTCTCTCTTAATGCCGAAGTCCACTCCATCGTAACCATTTCACTTTTTAAGCTATTTTCCGTAATTATGAAAAAGAAGAACTCACATTCTAGGATACCTTCGCTCATTCTACTAATAATATTTTCGCCTGGTTTTATCGACCAATCATCATAAAACACTTTGTCTTCTCCATAATTTTCCTCTAAAGCACGAGCGATTTCACCTACAAAATCTTTATCTTTGTGTTGATGACTAATAAAAATCATTTACTACTCTCCCATCCCTTATTATATAATTCTATCAAATACTTTTAATAGAACAGTGTCAAGGCATTTGGAGAGAATAAATATTTACTTTGGTATTGAATATTGACATTCAGTTGAGCTAATATACCTTCCATCATCCAATTTAATTAAAGTTAAAAAAGGATCTTCACGATCATCCCTTATCACAGTACCTCCAATATAATTTTTCGTGTCATAATTGAAACATACCTTTGTTCTTTTGTTTAGAAAATCACCTTGTCTCGGGTAATTACTGCCTGAAATATTTTGATGGACTCCCATTCAATAATCCCTCCTAATAATATCTTTCATCATAAATTAGTGTGCATACATGACTTGCCACAATCTCCATTTGACCAGGTTCTAACTCTACAAAATGACTACTCATGCTCACAGCACTTCTTAAATCATTCCCATTTAAATATACTTTACGTCCTACATAATCAATCTCTAGCATGTCACCAGCAATAAAGTTATAGTTTAGTAGGATATAAAGTCCGTTTGATGATTCCAGTGTAAATCT